>CAZGOK010000222.1:0-2074 GCA_964527665.1 uncultured Sphaerochaeta sp. | reverse complement strand
GACAATCCAGGCCGGCATGAGCCCGGAACCGGAGAGATCAACTACGGTGTTGTTGTTCCCGAGTTGGAAAGGCTTGGCTATGAGGGGGTGGTGGCTTTTGAGCTTTCCCCACTTTCTAGCTATGAAAGGGCTGTAGAGGCTATCATGGCGCTGAAAACGTTTATATGATTGATTGTTGTATTCTCATTCGTCTTTAGGCTACTATGGCTAAAGTCATGGTATAAAGGTCAGGGTGTGTTTCATGGTTAGTATCAAGGATATTGCAGAGCTTTCAGGGGTTTCTGTCTCAACGGTGTCTCGTGTCATCAATGGCAAGGACTGTGTGAGCCCTGAGAAGCGGGCGAAGATCATGCAGGCGGTTAAGAGTACCGGCTATGTCCCCAACCGGGCGGCACGGGACATGGTGCTGAAACAGACCTTCAAGGTTGCCATCATCATCCCCGAAGGGTTCAACATGTTCCAGCGCCAGCTGTTTTCTGACATCGAGCGCCATCTGCATCAGTTCGGCTACCGTTCGAGCCTCTACTTCTCCGCTGTCGGTCCTGTCGGCGAGGCAGCCTGCCTTCGCCGGCTCAAGGGGGAACGCCTCGATGGCGTCATCTTCCTGCATGAGATTGCGATGCCCGAGTTTCAGGAATATCTGGACAAGAACAACATCCCAACGGTGCTGACAACCTTCGAAAAGGAGGAGCTTGAAGCGACCTCCATCCATATCAGTGAGAGCGAAGCCTCTGTAGCCGCAGTCGAACATCTCATCAATCTCGGTCATCGGGAGATCTGCCTCATCGGAAGCAACAAGTACTCCTTTGGCATCCAGCGGTTGCAAGGCTATAAGGATGCATTGGAAAGGGCAAGAATACCCTACAATGAGGAGAGAGTGGCTTTTGTAGACTCCTATAGCGTACAGTATGGCCTTGATGGCATGAAGAAACTCATGGATCGCAACATCCCCTTTACCGGCTTGTTCGCCATCACAGACGAGCTTGCCCTCGGTGCCATCAGGCACCTGAAGAACATGGGCCTCTCTGTCCCTGACGATGTGTCGGTGGTTGGCTTTGATGATATTGAGATCTCATCCTTTACTATACCCAGCCTGACAACTATCCGTCAGCCGGTCACTGAGATGGGGCAGACCTCCGTTGCCCTGTTGCACTCACTCATTGCCAGCAAGAACCGTATGAATGTGAACATCGCCTTGCCCTTCACTTTTGTGAAGCGGGAATCAACAGCTGAGCCCAGGCTCAAATGAGGCTTCTTGATATATGCTAAAGTAGAAAGGTAATCTCTTCTCAAGCAATAATGTAATTTGCTGAGAAACAACCATCGCCCCACGTGCTGACGTGGGGCGATGGTTGTCTTTTATCTGTTTTACCAGATCATAGCCGGGCAGATTTGATCCTCTTGGAATTCAGACCCTGCTGTTTCTAGTCCCTACCAAAAACCTCAATCTGTGTAAGGGCAGGGAAGAGGGCATCATCGCCCTTGATGAGGTTGCCGATCTTGATGCTGGTGATGGTCTTCTCCTGCATGGAAAAGCTTTGTGGGAGAGCGTCCTTCTTAAGGGTGCAGACCAGGGTCTCCCCATCATTGAAGGTAAGGGTTGCCTCTTTCCACCAGGAGTCATGGGGCCAGTCGGCACGCAGCGTGATCCTTACCAGATCGACGGTGACAGGGCGTCCGAACTCGACGGTGAGTTCAGCCTTGGGGTCCTGGTTGATGCCCCAGCTTGCATACGGATACTTGCCATGGTCACGGTTCTCCAAGACGCCGTCTATTGCATTGCGTGCAGCGAACACCATCTCGTTGCGTGTCTCCACATTAGCCGTTGCATGGGGGAACATCCCATGGGTGTGGTGGTTGTCATAGGGGTTGACGGAGAGGTTTCTGTAGAACCCTTGTATGTTTGACTTTGCAAGGGTCAGCAGGTGTTTTTCTCCGCTGAATGCCTGCAGGGGGAAACACGACCTCTGATTCTCTTCGGTCGGGATATCGTACTTCACTGTATCCTTGATGTAGACTGTGTGCTTTCCCAGTGCCTCATCAAGCTGGATATCATACAGCCCCTCTTCATCGA
>CAZGOK010000221.1:0-3739 GCA_964527665.1 uncultured Sphaerochaeta sp. | reverse complement strand
TCATCAGTACGGGATCCAAAAATATGAGAATCCCCACTGTAGCTAGCGCCCCCAGTATAATTGCTAGGAACAGCGCTGTAGAAGCTGTTTTATCGGCTGTCTCTTTATCCCTTGCCCCTAGGCTCCTAGAAATATAGGACCCTGCTCCTACTCCTAACATCTGCCCAATGGCTCCAAGGATCATAAACAGGGGGAATGCTACTGATACAGCTCCCATTGCAGCAGTGTCATGGAGCATTCCCACAAACAAGGTATCTACAAAATTATACACAGCATTTATTATCGTTGCTATTATAGTTGGGATGGCGAGGGTTAAAAGGGTTTTCCGAATAGGACCCTTCTCCATTATTTCAGCTTTGTTGTTCGCGTTATTGCTCATATGATAATCTCCGAATAGTAGTAAATGAACTTAGATTCATTTAATGAATTATGATTATTACTTGCCTTACTGTCAAGGCAACTCAAAACCAACACTCTAGAGATTTTACCCAGAAATAAGAAATGTGTAACAAATTAGAGCAGTATGTGATGATCCTTACAAAGTTACTCACGTGAGAAAAGGGTGGCAAAGGATTCCTAGGATAAAGCACCAGAGAATGCATCAGTTTGTATAGATACCAGTTCCCACAGAGCAGAAACGTACATGACTGAATCCTTTTTGGCATCCACCTACCCTCTACCTTGTAACCTGCCCTGAGTTCGAATGTCTTATCTAGTGAAGTGTTACTCAGTGTTTCATCCCCATCTGACTCAATACAAGCAGCATGCGTGAACCAGTAACCTGATCATGAAGGAGGGCAGAGATGGCCAATATTATCAATGTAGCTAAGTATCTACTCACCTTGTCAGCCAGGGGTAAGAACAATATAAATCCTTTGAAACTGCAAAAGCTCCTATATTACTGTGAAGGCTGGACGCTCGCCATTACCGACAAAGAACTTTTCCCGAAAGAGGATTTCCAGGCATGGGTCCATGGCCCTGTCAATGTGAAGACCTATCACGAGTTCAACTCCTCATATGGGATGTTCGACCCCATCGATATTCCTCGGGTAGCCTGCTTGGATGCCAGTGTGACAGTGGAACAAAAAGCGATAATAGAACGTGTCTTTGAAATATACAACCAGTATTCCGGCAGTCAGCTGGAAACCATGACCCATGCTGAAAAGCCTTGGATCGAAGCTAGGGGCACCCTGGCTTCCGATATTCCCTCAGATGCCATCATCGACAAGGATACCATGAGAGTTGAGTTTTCACAGTGAGGCAAGAAGATCTAAGTCTTACCTTCGTTCTTCTTACCTGAACCATTCACAGGGCATGAACAAGATAGCACTCAGAGCGAGGCCCCCTAACCCAGGAAATCTCGCTCAGTCTATCCAACAGCCCATACTAGTATCTGCACTACAGCATGCACCCACCCATTATCCTTCAGATACAAGCCAGCCCTACGTTGGCTTCTTTCAATTATTGGGTATTGACAAGTATTTGGGGTTCAATTCCTGGCCGAGAAGGAGTGCAGTACATTCCTTTAGGTATTTCCTTCATATCCGTAATTTATGGACTGAGCTAAAGAATTCATGCTATGGTAAAAGGTAAAAAATGAGGGACATGGTATCGAGCATGGAACAGTACATACAGAGCAAAGAACAATTGAAAGACCTTTGGACCAACATCTACAATACTGAAGGCAAGCCAGACTGGTCCCACATATTGCCCTACTATGACGATGACATATATTTCCATGACAGTGTCCAGAAGATACACGGCATAACAGACTTCAAAGCCATGACCGAACGCCTTATCGCACGGTCAAACAATTTGAAAATGGATGTCAAAAATACTGCCCAGAGCGGCAACATCATCTTCCTTGAGTGGGAAATGAGCCTGGGCTTCAAGAAATACCCAACCTCATCCATATTCGGTTCAAGCAGGGTCACCTTGAGCGAGAGTGGAAAAATTATAGAACAGCGAGACTTCTACGACCTGTGGGGGGACATATTTGACAACATCCCCCGATTCAACAAAGCCTACAGAAAGTTCATGCATAAGAAATTTGGCTAAGGGGGCACAACTGATGAATCCGTACCTAAAAGAGTACAAGTGGTCCAATATAGGAGCCATGCTCAAGAATAACAAAGCCACCCCCAAGCAGGAGCATACAGACTTCCATGGGAAACTGGTTGTCATCACAGGGGCCACCTCAGGCATTGGTTATGAGACAGCACGCCTGTATGCCTCCCATGGCTCAGATCTTCTCTTGATCAATCGAAGCAAGGAAAAATCAGAACGCATGGTGCAAGCGATCAAGCGGGACTTCAACATCCCGTGCACCTATTTCCTAGCAGACTTCGCCCATCTCCACCAAGTACACGCCGCTGCAGAGATGCTGGCTACAATGAAGCAGGACATAGAGGTGCTCATTCATAACGCAGGGGTCTACAATACAAAGAAACGGTTTACCGCCGACGATATCGAAGAGGTCTTCCAAGTCAACTTCCTGGCGTCGTTTATCATCAACCACCGCCTGAAAGAGAAACTGAAAGGCCAGAAAAAAGCTAGGATCATATTGGTGAACTCCGAAGGCCACCGCTTCGCGATAGGAGGCCTGCACCTTGATGACCTACGCTGGGATAGGCATCACTACACAGGCCTGAAGGGGTATGGTTCAGCCAAAACCGCACAACTGCTCTCCATGTTCCAATTTGCCACCTATTATCAAAATAACAAGGTAACCATCAACGCCATGCATCCCGGTGATGTGAAGACAGAGATGGGAGAGAACAACGGAAGCATATACAGGTTTTTCAAACACCACCTGATAAACCCCTCAGCCAGGACACCTGATCTCTCTGCCCAGGCCCTCTACTACCTCGGGGTCTCCAAAGAAGTGGAAGGGGTAAATGGGAAGTTCTTCAACTTCACCACAGAAGAAATCCCAGCACCTCACGCACTGGATTCTGTAGTAGCGGAAAAGCTCTGGAAGACAAGTCTTGCTATGGGTGGGCTGTAAGGAAAAAACCTTGTGGGACAAGTGAGCAAGAACTATATTCCCAATTGCTCAAGTTAAAAGAAGGCCTCCTGTACAAAGGAGGTCTTCTTCACTATCAGAGAAACTCTGCTTATCTGCTATGCCTGCCCTTCAGTACCTCGATAACTTCACTCAAGGGAACATTCTTCTCAGCAAGCAACACCAAGAAGTGGTACATAAGGTCGGCAGCCTCGCCAAGGAAGAGGCTCTTGTTGTCGTCCTTGCTCTCAATGATGAGTTCCACTGCCTCTTCACCCACCTTCTGTGCGATCTTATTGAGGCCACGACTGAAGAGATGGTTGGTATAGGAACCTTCCTGCGGGTATTCGCGTCGATCATTGATGACCTCCTCAAGGTAGAAGAGGAACTCGCTGGAAGTCACCTCAGAGGGGTCATTGACCTCGCTGAAGCAGGTATCGCTACCTGTATGACAGACAGGTCCTGTAGGAACAGCCTTGATAAGCAGGGTGTCATGGTCACAATCCTCGATGATCTCGCGCACCGTCAGATAGTTGCCACTCGTCTCTCCCTTGGTCCAAAGCTTCTGACGGCTTCTTGACCAGAAGGTAACCAAGCCCCTGTCGCGGGTGAGCTTGAGCGACTCCTCATTCATATAGCCAAGCATCAGAACCCTTCGGGTTACTGAATCTTGGACAATCGCGGGAATGAGTCCATCCATTTTTGTAAAATCAAGTGCCATTCGAAGTCTCCTTA
>CAZGOK010000220.1:0-3767 GCA_964527665.1 uncultured Sphaerochaeta sp. | reverse complement strand
ACCACACTCGTCCTTTCTATGGTAGGACTTAGAAGAAGTGAGTTATGCCAATAGTCAGATAATCATTGTCATCCCACGTCTTGAAAAGACTATCCTTCGATCCAAACGATCCATAGACAACAGCCTTACATTCAAGGCGCAGGTCATCACTGACTTGCCATCCGATGGAGGGCAGTAGCGCATAGCCTTCTGTCTCGATCTGGTAGGTAGCACCAAGACGGACGTTCACCCGCTCACGGAAGAGGGGCATCTCCATTGCCAGGGTAAGGGTATTGCCATAGGCCTTGTTGTCGAAGGCTTGGGACATGTCAACATCAAAACCTGTAGGTGGAGTAGCGTTAATTTCAACCTGATCAAAATTCTGGATGTAATGTCCGTTGTACATAAGGGCTACGTACAGCTGGCTGGTCGGCTCCAGATAACTCACCCCACCAAGGTAGACCCACTTGCTATTATAGAGGGTCGCATCGGTACCCGCTGTGTCCTTGCTGAGCATATAGCCGCCCTCTGCCATGAAGGTGAACTGGCCAAGGATGTAAGTGGTCTCTGCCCCGATGAGCTGGTAGGGTGTGTAGACAATATCAACAGCAGTAGCACTTACAGGAGAGAAGCCTGGTTGCGCCATATGCCCGTTATAATAAAGTAGTCCAAGGTCAGCGCCGCCGATGCTGGTTCGTCCTCGAGCACCAAACTGTGCATATTCCAATGAGTCAGTTTTAGGGGTGTTGATAGTAAGTGGGGAATAGCCAGCAGGCAATTGAGGTAGCAAGGACCACCGGTCTCCTGATTCTTCCATAGATGCAAGACCCGGTGTAAACGTCGGCTTCATGTAGAGCTGTAAGGAACTCTGATCCTTGTAGATGGTGGAAGTGACCATAAATTCGGCTCTCTTCATGCTGAAGATGTCATCAGAGAGGCCTTTGGAGTAATCAAAGGCATTGAGAACATCCACAACATGCACTCCATCTCCTGATCCCCACTCTTCCTTGAGAAGGCCGGCCTCGATGAGACCCCAGTCGAAGAAGGAGGTTACTGAGATGGTGTCCGCTTTGAGTTTGTTCTGCTGTGCATCAAAGGAGAGAGCAGCTTCTGACTTGAAGGAGGGACTGTCAGCAAGGAGATTTACGTTCAGAAGCTGCTCAGAGAATACCTGGTCATTGAAATAGAGCCCGACAGTGACTCCAACCGATCCTGAAAGAGAGAGGCTCATCGTCTTTGTTGTTTCTTCTTCCTCACCTTCTACGGTTTCTGCTGCGAATATGTCATCAAAGCCTGCAAAGGCAAAAAGGTTGCCTACGATTAGGCTGAGGGTAAGGAATATTAGTGCTATTCGTTTCATTATGGCCTCCCGGTCTCAAGAAATCTTGTGGTGAAATAGTTGCTGTTCATGGCAATGTCATACTGGGCTTGGATAATCTCCAGCCTGGTGCTGTGCCCACTTGCGATGGTGGTCATGGTTATGACCTTAGGTACCCATCGACCGTCTATCTGGTCTGTCTGCTCTGTCTTGAGCTGTTTCTCCAGGGTAGTGCCATCCTTGGCATAGAAGTCTACCTGCAAAGGAAGATAGGTCAGTTTGTCTACTGTGGTCTCTGTCTTTCCATAGGTGGTGGTGTCGAAAGGTACCGACCTGACTGTGTAGGTTGTTGCTGTCTCCTCAAGAAGGGTATGGGTAGCCTCATCAGCCTCATAGGTGGTTGAAGCCATGTCAGCATAGGAGAAGTCACTTCCCATGAAGGAACCCCCCTCCTCATTTGCTGCAATGCGCTTGACCCGCTTGAGGGCAGGCAGGTAGATCCACTGATCTGTCTTTCCCTGTTCGTTCTCGACTGCAAGGAAGCGGGTGTTCTTTACGCTTGAGGGGGAGAGGAATACGGTTATGGAAGATGTCCTGCCATTCTCCGTAAGGGAGAGCGTCTGCAGTCTTCTTGTGCGCTGCTGTCCTCCAGCATCTATGAGGGTAAGACCCAGGTCGAGTGCTGAGCTGTTACTGCTCTGCACCTCCATTACCTTGTCCATGATCTGTTGTGGTTGTGGTGCTGCTATGATCGGGAACAGCAATATCATTACTAGGGTTAGTATGATGGGGATGATTCTTTTCATTATTTGGTTCTCCTTGGTTGTGTTGTTTCAGGTATGAGCAACCTGTTCTTTAGGTTGATACGGCGAAGCAAGGCCGGCATGATGGTGAGGCTGCTCATCGAAGCGAACACCATCGCAATACAGAACAAGAGGCCCATGCGGGATATGGGAGTGAAGCGGCTGAAGAGCAAGCCCATAAAGCCCAATGTCACAGAGGCTGCATTGATGAGGATTGCCTTGCCGGTTGTCTTCATCACCTCGGGGAACACCTCCTGTTGGGGCAGTGTTGCCCCGATCCTTACGTAGGCTGCGATCAGGTGTATTGCATAGTCCACCCCGATCCCAATTGCCAGGGCAGCGAGAAGGCTGGTGATGATGTCGAGCTCGATATCAAAGATTGCCATGGAGACGAAGATTCCCATGAGGGCAAACACACATGGGATGAGCCCTAGCGTTGCCAGCTTGAAGGAACGGAAGAGGAAGAGCACCAACAGCCAGACAATGATGAGAGCCCCAAAGAGCGAGTACAGCTGGGATTTGGTTACCAGTTCAGTAAGTGCAAGGCTTATCGCCTCCCCTCCACCGATCTGCATAGTCCAGCCAGGAGGAAGGGTGGCACTGAAGTGCTCTTCTATGGTGTTGGTGACATTCCTTAAGGTCGGAGTATCAGTTTTCAGGAGGCTTATCGTCATGAGGAGGGAATCAGGCTCGATCGGGTCATTGATGAATTTGCCCAAGTTTCCACTGTACAGCAGGAGGTACTGTGTTATGAGCTGGCTCAGCTCCTCTTCCGTTTGCAGGCCGTATTTGGCCGGATCGGAAGGGATCTCATAGTAACTTCCGTCCTTGGCAATGACCAAGGTTTCTTCCTCTGCTTCAGCCATCGGCTCATCATCTGCAGCACCAAAGGAACCTCCGAAGAAGTCAAAGTCAGGCATGACTTCATCAGTTTGGAGACTCTCTCCTTGCTGGGGCCCCATTATCTGGTTCATACGCTTGATGAAAGGAAGGATGGTCTGTACGCCTCCCACATCGTCTCTTTGTTCCATAGTTTGGGAAAACTCGTCCAAGGAGGTGAGGAAGGATGGCTGTAGGATGGTTGTCTTGCTGTCCTTCTTTACCATAACTGTCAGGATGCCGCTACCCTGCATCTTGCTGTTGTAAAGCTTGGTATCCTGTACAAGCTGTGATGAGGGCTTGAAGAAGGCAAGCATATTGGTCCCAGTGCGGATACGGGGGACGAGCAGAAGCGTAGCCACTGCAAAGATGACCGAAAGGACGATGAGCAGCTTGCCTTGCTTTGATGCGATGTAGATGAAGATGCGGGAGGGATCGAACTTTTCCCGAGCCTTCCTATTCTTCTTTTCGATTGGAGTGTTCGCATACGAAATGCGGATCAAGGCAGGAAGGAGATACAGAGCTGAGAGTTGTGAAAGCACGACTCCTATGGCACAGAGCAGTCCAAATGTCCTGAAGGGGGCCAAGGGACTGGTAAGCTGGGCAAGGAAGCCTGCTGCAGTGGTGGCTCCTGCCATGATGAGGGGATTGCGGTTCCTCTTTACTACTGTGGTGATGATCCTCTCCCGCCCTTCTTGGGTCTTCCCCTCTACCGAGGTGGAAGCCTCTTCATAGAAGTGGCTGAGGATGTGGATGGTGTAGGCACTGCCTACTATCAAGAGCAAGAC
>CAZGOK010000219.1:0-3784 GCA_964527665.1 uncultured Sphaerochaeta sp. | reverse complement strand
TGTCTGCAGGCCAAGTTCTGGACATCTACAGGGCAAAGGATGGCGTGTTATCACTCGTTTTGGAATTATCAAGGCTTTCTGCCTGAAACAGCAAATCAATGCTTGAATCAGGCATATTAGCTACTTTTGCGGAATAATTCTACCTCAACCCACAGAGCCTTGCCCTCATCTTGTCATATTCCTCAGTATCCTGGGTTGGCAGAGCCTGTTGATCCATACTTGCAAGTGCTTCCTGTATTTTCTGCTGATTCGGTTTCACATACACCATCGTTGTTGTTATTTCGGCATGCCCCAGATATCGCGAGATGATGGGCAGTCCTATGCCTGCATCACTAAGATGGGTTGCCTTGCTTTTTCGAAAAAGGTGCGAATGCACATTTTCAGGGACTTCAGGGCATTCTGTTCTGGCCATGTCTGCATACTTGTGCAGGAAGGTACTGATGCAGTCAAGGGACAAGGGCCCCACTACCCCTTTTGTAATGTTGTAGAAGAGCAGAGGTGTATCGACAGAACCCTCTCCATGATAGAAACTCATGTAATGTCTTATATGCTCACATGCGGGCTTAGTCAGGGGGATGGATCGGGTCTTCTTTCCTTTGCCCCTGATGATGACATGTGGAAAGGCATCGTCAAGAAACAGGTTTTCAATCCTGAGATTGATCAGCTCGGACACCCTGACTGCAGTCTCATACAAGAAAACCATGAAGGTAAGGTTCCTGATGCCTTTTCGCGTATTGGGTGGTTGCCTAAGGATTGCCTTCATTGCCTCTTCCGTCATGGCCTCCTCACTTGGCTTGTCATAGCGAAGCGGTGGGATGTCAGCCATTCTCAGATACATGGCCAGCAATGAGACTTCCTGGCTACAGCAGTACTTGATGTAGCTTCTCACCAGGCCGAACCGGTGGTTTGCAGTCTGTGGCTTCTCGTTTCGACCTTCGACAAGCCAGACCCTGAAGTCAAGCATGAAGTCAACGGTCATGGCTGACATGAACAGGTCGTCAAAGGAAATATCCTTTTCCTCACTCGTGTATCTTCTGAACAGGGACAAGGCATCGGTGTAGGCGATAATGGTTTTTGGTGAGCGCAACAGCCTGTCACGGAGATGGGTGGTGAGAAACTCATAGCAATTGTCAAAAAACAGTACCTTTTTAGCCTTAGACATGATGCACCTCCGGTATTATCCCAGAAAGGGATGTGTCCAACGCTGTTATCTCTGAGAACTTCGTATCCAGCCTTGTGCAATACAGGTAGGTTTCCCTGATGGACTTATGGCCCAGCTGCTTTGACAGGTATGGGATGAGGTTGTCGACATTCTTCCCCTCGTTCTGCCATTGGGTAAGGATTCCTAAAACGTAGGTGTGACGGAATGCATGTGTACACGGTCTGCTGTTGAGGTTCTGAGGAGTCTCTATACCGCTAGTCTTCTTAACTTTGCTGAACAGAGAAGCTACGCTAGTGGGAGGCAGCATATTCTGAGGCGAGAGTTCACCTATAAACAGCCATTTTCTGCAAGGGAAGAACCCATCCATCATCTGGTCATATCGAAAAAGCATTGTAGCGACATCATCGGCAAAATACACATACCTGTCCTTGTTGCCCTTTGCATCCAGGATTAGGATGCGTTTTACTTCAAAGTCGAGGTTCTCCCTTTCAATCCCACAAGCTTCGGACTCCCTGAGCCCAGTAGCATAGAGCAGCCTATAATAGACAGGATAGACAAGTTTCATCCAATGACGGGAGAACGGATAGGTGTCCAGTACATTGAAAAAGGATTTCAAGGCAGTTGTAGAGAATACATAGGGGATTGGCCTCTCAGGTGTAATAATGTAGGGACTGACATAAGCCTTTCCTCCATTGGCTCCCATGAACTTGCCAAGAATACGGACAACAGAGGTTTTAGTGACCCGGCATTTCTCGCTTTCCCCTTGTGGCTTGATCTCCCAGGCCATGACCATCTGTCGGGTCAGCTCGATTCCAGTGTAACCCTTGGCGACTAAAAATTCATCAAATTGCTTCAGGATATTCCTTGCTTTCAGAAATTTATATCCTAAGGCCCTCTTATACTCGACAAGGCTCTGCATCCAGGGGCCCAAGTCACTGCTAAAAACTGTTTCCTGCTTTGGTGTTCGCTTAGGAGTGCATTGGGGAGCCACAAATGCAGGTTTCCCAATGGAATGGAGATAGTATGCCAGCTGTCTCAAAGAGCAGTTCCTTTGTTTCCATGTCTGTATGTCCTCATTGCCTTTTCTGTGATACAGGGTCATGACAATCGTCTCATCAAGCAGGCCTGACGAATGTCCGATAGCCAAGCTCTTAGCATCAAGGATTCTCATATGGGAGCGTAAAACAATTTTGTAATTTTTGGAGACCTCCACGCTTTTAAGGAAATTATGGATGGTGTTGGACAAGTCACTGGTAAATTCTTGTGCTTTTCTCATGACAGCACCTCCGGCAATCCGACGGCAGCCAGTCCAAGTGAGGTCAGTTCCATCTTTTTCTTGTCCAGGCTCAGGTAACGATCCAGGGAAGACATATCCTGCTGGCCAAGGACATTCGTGATTATCTGAGCCTCAATGCCATTGTTCAGCAGGTAGGAGGCACATGTTCGCCTTAGAATATGGTACCCTTTCGAGGCTGGAGGACTTTCAAACTTCTGTTCGAGTACGCCATTTCCTCCGATTGCACCGTAAGGGGCTCTCAGTGATATGAAGACAAAGGCTGATGGACAATCCGGACGGAAATTCAGAATATAGTCAGATATGGCATTGCCGACATCCTGAGGCAACGGCAATACCAATGGCTGCCGAGTTTTCTTCTGGACAAGTGATATCATCTGCCTCCCCCAGTCTATTCCGGTGAGTTTCAATCGGTATATATCAGATTTTCGAAGACCAAGCCTCAAGGCGCAAAGCATTACCGCATTATCCCTGGCATCCTTCACTGTTGTCGGCCTGGGTAGATTCATCAGCGTCAGCCTCTGCGGCTCTGTCAGAGTGGTGGGCACCGATTCCTTTTGCATGACCCTTGACTGGATACATGAGAGGAGAGTCGGACTGACCTTGTCCTCAAGGATGAGATATTTGAGGAAGTGCCTGATACGATAAATCATTGCCTGAGCTGTGCTTTGGGCATATGTAGGAATCTTCAGCTTCTGATAATTCAACAGGTGCGTCGTTGAGATTTCAGCAAACCTGGTAATTCCTATAGACTCAAGATAAGCCAGCAAATCGCGGTTAGCCCATATCTCGAAAGTAACAGTTGAGCGGGCGTTGCCTTGTTTCTTCAGCAAGGAGACATAGCGATCAATCTCTGATAAGTATTCACCAGAGTTCAGGTAAGGGGCCCTAGGAGCCCTTACAGTGGAGCAATCGATAGTGCCTGTTTCCATTGCTACAAAAACCTTGGAAGCGAAATGCCTCAAGTCACATGAGGCATTGTATGTCAGACCTTGCTGTCTGATGAAAGTCTCAATGCCTTCCATATCATGGCTGGAGCCTCCTTGGGACAAGGCTCCATCGAATTGCAACAGAACTTTCTTTGCCGCTTTCAATCGAATTTTTGAATATCCGTTCTCCGAATAATAGAAAAGGACAAGTTTCTTCGCATCTTCAATTCTTAGTGTGCTCATGTTAGCACCTCCTTATGAGATATGCTAAAACGATACACCCTAATTGACTATTGGCTAGAATTATTCCGCTGAATTATACCAAAACTTAAAATAAAAGCTCAGTAAGTCGTTTCAGGAAGAAATCCTTGATAATTCCAAAACAAGTGATAACACGCC
>CAZGOK010000218.1:0-3825 GCA_964527665.1 uncultured Sphaerochaeta sp. | reverse complement strand
TAGCTGCATTTGTCAATACCTTTGTAGTTTCCTGGAAGGAAGCTGCAGAGATGAAGGAGTCAATGCTCAGCGATGCCCGGGTGATTCCAAGAAGCAGAGGACGTGCAACTGCAGGCTCTCCACCTTCACTGGTGACCCGTTCATTCTCTTCATAAAAACGATACTTGTCTACCTGTTGACCGTGGATAAGGTTGGTGTCGCCCACATGGACAACCTCAATCTTGCGGAGCATCTGCCGTACAATGACACCAAGGTGCTTATCGTTGATCTGCACCCCCTGCATCCTGTAGACCTCCTGAACCTCATCGACCAAAAAGGACTGAAGTTCATTCTCACCCAAGATGTCCAGCACATCGTGCGGGTCAATGGAACCATCACACAAGGGCTCAGCCGCTTCTACCGAGTCACCATCACGCACCAAGAGATTCTTGCCCATGGGAACCATGTGCTTGTACTCATGACCGTACGGATCAGTTACCAAGATAGTGCGTTTGCTTTTGACAATGGGTCCGAAGCTGACCAGACCGGAAACCTGTGCCAAGAAGGCACCGTTTTTGGGTCTGCGAGCTTCAAAGAGCTCTCCGACACGGGGAAGACCACCGGTGATATCCTTAGTCTTCGTTCCTTCTTTAAGCAACTTAGCCAGGATATGTCCCTTTTCGACCTTCACATTATCAGCTACCTGAAGGTATGAGCCTCCGGGTAAGAGATAGACAGCAAGCACATCACCCTTTCCACGCTCCTCACTGGTAATTTCAATGCGGGGCTGTAGGGACTCCAAACTATGCTCGGTGATCTTCTTCTCGATATTACCGGTCTCCTCATTGACCTCTTCATGCAAGGTAGTACCCAGTTTGATGTCAATAAAGGAAGTAAAACCTCCCTCTTCTGCAAGAACAGGCTCGCTGAAGGGGTCAAAAGTAACCCAAGGGGTATCTGCTTCTACATACTGTCCGGATTTGACTAACAGCTCAGAACCTGTCTTTACAACCTGACTGGTGGAGTGTCCCACAAGATAGAGGTGCTTGCCGATAAACATAACCGAACCGTTTTCACGGGAAAGGATAGTCTTACCCTTCTTCTTGAAGATAGGGGTTCCCTTTCCTACGATAGAACCATCCTCTACCAAAAGCTCATCATACTCATCGCGGTGTATCTCAGCGTTGACACGGAAATATTCGATGTGTCCCTTACGGGTGAACACCATAACCGAGTCAGAGGCACGCACGACACGAGTACCAGTGATGGCACCGATGACAACAGGATAGTTAAAGACCAGCTTGGTTTCCTCAGAACTGGTAGATGCAGTCCCTCCGACGTGGAAGGTTCTCATTGTCAGCTGAGTTCCAGGTTGTCCGATGGATTGGGCTGCAATAATACCTACAGCTTCACCAATGACCACACTGCGGTTGGTTGCAAGGTTACGTCCGTAACACTTGCGACAGACACCATGCTTCGCCTCACAGGTAAGCACAGTCCTAAGCAGTACACTTTCCAGCCCGGAGTCTTCTATAGACTGAGCAACTTTCTCGTCAATCTCGACATTGGTTTCAGCAAGAACTTCACGAGTAAACGGATGGAGGATATCCTCGACAGGGCAGCGTCCGACGATACGTTCTGCAAGCCCTTCGACAATCTCATCACCATCCTTAATGGCGGAACGCCAGATACCGTTGATGGTATGGCAGTCATCCTCATTTACAACCACATCCTGGCTGATATCAACCAGACGGCGGGTAAGGTACCCGGCCTCAGCAGTTTTCAAGGCAGTATCAGAGAGACCCTTACGAGCACCGTTGGTCGAAATGAAGAACTCAATGATAGAGAGGCCTTCCTTAAAGTTCGACTTGATGGGGAACTCAATGACGTCCCCGGAGGGCTTTGCCATAAGACCACGCATACCACCGAGCTGACGAATCTGGGTCTTCGATCCTCGAGCACCACTATCGGCCATGAGGAAGAGTGGGTTAAATCCATCCTGACTGAGGCGAAGCTCACCCATCAGAGCATCGGTAAGATGGTCATTGGTCTGTGTCCAGACCTCAATGACCCTGTTGTAGCGCTCTTCTTGAGTAATATGTCCCTGCCGATACTGATCAAGGATCCTCTGCTGCTCGCTATTAGCCTTAGTGACCATCTCGCCTTTTGAGGCTGGGATGATCATATCAGAAAGCCCAATGGTTGCACCAAAGATAGTGGCATACTTGAATCCTATATCCTTGATGGAGTCGAGCATCTCAACTGCGAGAGAGTTTGACTTGACCTTTAGGGTATCCCCTATCAAGGCCTTCAGCTCCTTATCCCCAAGACACATGTTCTGGTAAGGAACACCCTTGGGAAGGACGGCATTGAACAGGACCCGACCTGCGGTGGTCTCAATCTTCGTACCATCGGAAAATCGGAATCGTATGCGGGCATTATGGGAGAGGGCATCAATATCGATAGCCATCTCTATCTCTCCGAGGGAGTCATAAAAGTTTCCTTCACCCTTGGCCCCAGGCATCTCCCGCGTAAGGTAGTTGATACCAAGCACCATATCCTGTGAAGGATAGACGATTGGCTTACCGTTGGCAGGGTCAAGCAGGTTGTTCACCGAAAGCATCAGTGTCCAACACTCAAGCTGGGCAGCATGAGTCAAAGGTACGTGCACAGCCATCTGGTCCCCGTCAAAGTCAGCATTGTAGGCGTGACATACGAGGGGATGCAATTTAATGGCCTTACCATCTACCAGCACAGGATCAAAGGCCTGAATACCGAGACGGTGTAGCGTGGGTGCACGGTTAAGAAGCACAGGGTGCTCCCTAACCACTTCATCGAGAATGGACCAGACTGCATCAGTCTCTTCCTCAACAAGGCTCTTTGCCTTCTTGATGTTGTAGACTACACCATCTTGGACCAGCTTCTTCATGATAAAGGGCTTGTAGAGTTCAAGGGCCATCTTCGAGGGCAGACCACACTGGTGCATCCTCAATTCGGGTCCTACAACAATAACTGAACGACCGGAATAGTCGACACGCTTACCGAGCAAGTTCTGCCGGAAACGACCCTGTTTACCCTTGAGCATATCAGAGAGGCTCTTCAAAGGCCTGTTAGAAGCACCCTTGACCATTCGCTTGCGCTTGGAGTTGTCAAATAGGGCATCCACAGCTTCCTGCAGCATCCTCTTCTCATTACGAATAATGATGTCAGGAGCATTGAGCTTGACCAAACGATCGAGACGGTTGTTTCTATTAATACAGCGGCGATAGAGGTCGTTGAGGTCACTCGTTGCAAACCTGCCGCCGTCGAGCTGGACCATAGGTCTCAGATCTGGTGGTATGACAGGAATAATCGTAAGGATCATCCACTCAGGTTTGTTGCCACTGTCGCGGAAGTTCTCACAGACTTCAATTCTCTTAAGCAGGCGCTTGTCAGCCTTATCAGCCTTAAGGCGCATCTGCTCACGAAGCTCACGGGAAAGCTCCTCTAGGTCAAGGTTGATAAGAAGCTTACGTACAGCCTCTGCACCCATGCCTGCCTCAAACGAGTCACCATACTGTTCGCGAGCTTCCCAGTACTCCTCTTCGCTCAGCAGCTGCTTAGCCTTGAGGCTGGTATCACCAGCGTTGATGACCACATACTTCTCATAGTAGAGAACACTCTGCAATGAGTTGCGGGTAATATCCAGCAGCATGCTCATGCGTGAAGGCACTGAGCGATAGTACCAGATATGGGAGACGGGTGCTGCAAGGGTAATATGACCCATGCGCTCACGACGCACCTTGGTGTTAGTTACTTCAACACCACAGCGGTCGCAGATGACACCCTTATAGCGGATAGATTTGA
>CAZGOK010000217.1:0-3831 GCA_964527665.1 uncultured Sphaerochaeta sp. | reverse complement strand
GTTTGTATTGTTTTAGTGTTCAAATACGAGAGTTTTAGCTTTGGAGGCAGGAAATGGATCAAATGTGGAAAAATACAGTGGACAGTTCGGTAAACCAGACCTATGTGAATCCCCTTTATCCCAAGACAGGTGAGGAGATAACCATAAGCATACAGATAGGGGTGGACAGTGGTGTCAGCTCAGTTACTTTGTTCCCCTTCCACCATGGGAATGAACATCCCCAAGGTTGTTACAAGGAAGAGCAAGACCAAGGCCAAGCACAAGGAGAGAGCAAAAATTGTATCTACAGCACAAAAATACACATGCCCGATGAAAAGCTATTCTGGTATTTTGTCCTCGCTGCTGAGGACCGGTCCTACTATTACTCCCAAAAGGGCATAACGGCCAGTCCACCTTCCCTCTATGACAGCTTTTCCCTACAACCGGATTTAGTTCCGGTTTCCTGGGTAGGGTCCTCCACCTGTTATCAGATCTTTCCCGACAGGTTCAAGATAGGGGACACAAGCGTAGGGGCAACCGATGCTCAGTACTCTTTCGATGGAGGAACAGTGCAGACCATGGACTTCAGTGACAAGCCCCTGCCATTTGACGAGGGAAAGTGCCTGGACTTCTTCAATGGGGACCTCAAGGGCATTGAGGATGCCATCCCGCACTTCAAGGCTTTGGGGGTGAATGTGCTCTATCTCAACCCCATCGGGGTCTCCAGGACAACCCACCGCTATGACTGCTGTGATTTTTTCCATATTGATGAGAAGCTTGGTGGGGATGAGGCCTTCATCTCGCTTTGCAAGAGCCTGCATGAAAACGATATGCGCATCGTGGTGGATATCTCCATCAACCATACCGGAACCGAACACCCCTGGCTCCTGAAGGCCCAGGAGGATAGGGGTAGCGAGGAAGCATCCTTCTACTATTTCAACGAGGACGGAACGGTGGCCTGTTGGGAGGATGTCCCCACCCTTCCCCAGCTCAACTACAACAGCCCAAAACTCAGAGAGCTCATCTACCAGAGTGAGGACTCTGTTCTGATCAAGTTCCTCAAGGAGCCCTTCGGGCAGGATGGGTGGCGCCTCGATGTCGCCACTGTCCTGGGAAGAAGAGGGGAGGACCAGAAGTGTGAAGAAATCTGGAAAGAGGTCAGGACAGCGGTCAAGGCTGAAAATGACCAGGCCTACCTGGTAGGGGAGGCTTGGGCGGACGCTGCTCCTTTTCTCCAAGGCGATATGTGGGACGCGACGATGAACTATTTTGGCTCTAGCAGACCGCTTCGCTCCTGGATGGGGGAGACCGACCGCTTCCTTAACGATGGGTGGGGCCACTCTCCCAAGCCGACCAGGGGTTATACAGGAGTCGAGCTCGCCCAGGCCCTGGAAAGCCAGATGGCAAGCATACCTGCACAGATGCTCCCCATGCAGATGAACCTGCTTGACAGCCATGACACTACGCGCTTTCATGCTACACCCAACGGCTTTGACTTCGATGTATATAGCGGCAGCGTCATGCTGATGTATCTCCTGCCTGGCATGCCCAACCTCTATTATGGAGATGAGGTAGGCTTGGAAGGACCCTACGGAAGCGTGGAAGATTCCCGTTATCCCATGCAGTGGGACAACAAGGAGTGGGACATGCGATTCTACGAGTTGTATGCACTGATGGGGGATGTGAGAAAGCGCTACCAGACAATGCTCCAAGGCTCTTCATACAAGATTCTCTTTGCAGATGAGCAGAGTCTGGTCTTTGCCCGCTATGATAGGGAAACGGCCATGTTGTGTGTGCTCAACAAGAATGAAGAGCCTTCTACCTTACAGATTCCCAATTCTATGCTCCAGGTAACTGAGTTCCTTGGAGGGAAGAGAGGGGATGTAAGTGCAAGCAAGGATACCATCACGATACGGCTTGAGGGTAAGGAGAACTGTATTGTGGAGTGCAGGCGAGGGTAGCCATTTTCAAAAACAGCAGTATATGCACCTGTTCGAGAAAGAAAGCAAAGAGTAGTGGTGGAGCTTCAGAAACCTGCAACAAAAACAGAAGTTCTTGTTGCAGGTTTCTTGCATAAAAAGGCATTTAGGTGCAGTATGAAGTGCCATAACCTGAAAGGAGACCTTTTAGCATGGCATATTTTTTTGATGAACCTTCGCGCACCTTCAGTGAGTACCTTCTAGTCCCCGGTTACTCTGATGAAACCTGTATTCCCTCCAAAGTCAGCTTGCGCACCCCCTTGGTAAAATATGCCAAAGGCGAGGCGCCGTCCCTATCCTTGAACATCCCCCTGGTCAGTGCGATCATGCAGTCGGTCAGCGGTGAGTCCATGGCCAGGGCCCTCGCCCGTGAAGGTGGGGTCAGCTTCATCTACAGTTCACAAAGCATTGAGGAGGAGTGTGCGATGGTGGCAAAGGTCAAGGCCTTCAAGGCAGGCTTTGTCCCCAGTGACTCCAACCTCCGCGAAGACCAGACCCTTGCGGACCTCATGGAGCTTAAGAAGAGGTTCGGACACAATACAGTTGCCATCACCTCCGACGGAAGTGAGCGAGGCGTGTTGCGAGGCGTCGTCTCAAGCCGGGACTGGCGCCCTAGCAGGATGGCCATTGATACCCCGATCTCCTCCTTCATGACCCCATTTTCCCGTCTTGTCTATGCTAAGGAGGGTGTTACCCTCAGCGAGGCCAATGACATCATCTGGGAGCACAAGCTCAACTCTCTTCCCATAGTCGATGAGGAAAATCGCCTCTGCTCGTTCGTATTCCGCAAAGACTACGAAAGCCATAAGGAGCATCCTGATGAGGTGCTGGACAGCCGCAAGCGGTATTTGGTGGGGGCAGGGATCAATACGCGCGACTACCAAATGCGCGTACCCGCCTTGTTGGCCAGCGGCGCTGATGTGCTGTGCATCGACTCATCCGAAGGGTTTACCGAGTGGCAGAGAAAGACCTTGCAGTGGATACGAGCCGAGTATGGCGATACGGTGAAGGTAGGCGCTGGCAATGTCGTGGACAGGGAGGGCTTTCTCTTCCTTGCCGAAAGCGGGGCCGACTTCATCAAGGTAGGCATCGGCGGGGGCTCAATTTGCATAACGCGCGAGACCAAGGGTATCGGGCGTGGGCAGGCAACAGCTGTCATCGAGGTGGCCAAGGCCAGAGACGACTACTTCAAGAGGACAGGGGTCTATATTCCCATCTGTTCGGACGGCGGCATTGTGCATGACTACCATATGACACTCGCCCTTGCCATGGGTGCTGACTTTCTCATGCTGGGTCGCTACTTTGCCCGCTTTGACGAAAGCCCTACAGAGAAGGTCAACGTCAAGGGCTCCTACATGAAGGAGTACTGGGGTGAAGGCTCGGCGAGGGCCCGCAACTGGCAGCGCTACGATATGGGCGGGGACGGCAAGCTCTCCTTTGTGGAGGGGGTGGACTCCTTTGTCCCCTATGCTGGCCCGCTTAAGGACAACGTACAGCTCTCCTTGGGCAAGATGCGCTCTACGATGTGCAACAGCGGGGTATTGAGCATCAGGGCCCTGCAGGAGAAGGCCAAGCTGACGCTGGTATCCTCCACCACCATCTTGGAGGGAGGGGCCCATGATGTGATGCTCAAGGACAGCAATGACATGCCTAGGAAGTAAGAATGTACAGAGGTTGTGGATGGCATCGGCCTCTTTGTGCAACGCTGCATACAAAGTTGTACAGGAAAACAGGCAATTTCAACTTTTTTTGTTCCTTTTCAAAAAAGGGGCCTAGGTATTTCTGGAATTACCCTCTTCATAGTTGACACCTTTGGCCCCTTCGTGGTAGTTTCATGCAAGTCGGCCGGATAGCTCAGTGGGAGAGCGGTTGC
>CAZGOK010000216.1:0-3845 GCA_964527665.1 uncultured Sphaerochaeta sp. | reverse complement strand
TTTTATCCGGAACTGTTCATAGATACCTTCAGCTTTCTTGGTTGCATCTTCATGACTCAAGAGTGGGCAGTTCTCATCACTTTAGCTTCGTCTGAAAGTTTCTTGCAAACTTGCCAACCCCTTGGTTTCTTGGCCTGAAAATCTTAATGAAATCCAACGCCTCTATTTTCCTGGACTATGTGGATCTCTAGTGTTCATATCGTCCATGAACGTGCCCACGCCTTTCAAGAATATCCCTTACAATCGGTTCCCTTTGGGGGGCTTTTTTCTAGCCTTTTTATACTTTGAAAAAAACACTTAACTTGATTCATTATATGAAATAATTGTTGTTTCCCATCTTGTTTTATTGTATAATTATGATACTAAAACGATACTATAAAAGAGGTAGCGAATGCAAGACAACAATGAGAAAATGCTCCATTTGCTTGAGTACTTGAGAGGGCTTCTAGGCACCTTCAGGTCCTCATTCTCCCGAGGGGCTTCCTTTGAGAACTTCAAGGTGGCAGTCACTGGTTTCCTGATAGCAGACGAGGTGAACGCTGTCACCGACCTGGTGAGGTATTTCGATTATCCCGAGCCTGACAAGCTCTACGAGAGACTTATCAGCTTCTTTCATGCCTCATCCTATTCTGTACCGGATCTGCAGAAGGTATGGGCTGGTGTCATCGGCGAGCTCAGCTGCCACGTCAAGATTGGGAAGTTCAACCTACTTGTCGGTGATGGGGTGAAAGTTGCAAAATCGGGCAAAGTTATGGCCTGTGTAAAGAAGATGCACCAAGAGTCCGAATCGATGGCCAAGCGCACATACATATTTGGACATTTTTATGGATCCATGGGCGTCATCATCGGTAGTGGCACCAAGGCTTTCTTCATACCTATCGAGACCACTATCCAGGATGGGATCCACACCGTGAAGTCCTGGATGGACCCCTCCTACCAAGAGAAGACTCATGTCGTGCAGATGATGGAGAGTGCCGGCAGATGCCTCCCTTCCATAGGGACCAGCATCCTCGCATTGGATCGTTATTTCCTGACACTATCTGCTATCAGCACACTGAAGGACACCAATGAACTACAGGAGAATTTGGAGAAGGGACATTCCATAATCCTTGTCACAAAAACCAGGAGCAATGGCGTAGCATTCGAGCCACCGCCAAAGGAGAGCCCTCACAAGAGGGGTAGGAAAAGGCTAAAAGGGGCAACTGTCAAACTCTATGACCTGTTCGATGAAAAAGAGGCTGAGTTTAAAAAGGCAACGATGTTTTTCTACGGCAAAGTGCAAGAGGTCGAATACTTCTCCATCGACTTGCGATGGGGAATAGGCAAGTATCATCCTATGCGGTTCGTACTGGTGAAACATGACGGTATGAGGTCTATCTTGGTATCTTCAAGCGATACCCTGACCTCTGAACAAATCATTGAATCCTATTCATACCGCTGGAAGTGCGAGCAGGCCTTTAAGGATGCGAAACACACTGTAGGTACATTTTCTTCCCATTTCTGGACTCTTGCGATGCCTCGTCTTGACCGGTACAGAAGAAAGGGGTTGCCCGATCCCCTTGCTGCAGTTGAAGGCAAAGACAGGCAAAGAAGGATCATCAGCAACTTTGAGGCTTTCGAGAAGATGGCAATGGTGGGCAACATAGCACAGGGGCTTCTGCAGTTGCTGGCCCTGAAGGCGAATGAGATAGGCTATGAGCCGACCAAATACCTCAGGAGCCGTTCCCAGCTGGTAATGAGCGAGGATTCCATGAACTATGAGCTGCGCAAGACAATAAAATGGAGTATTGGACAAAATGGTTTCGGCCCAATACCCCGTTTAATTAACCCGATGCTTGCTTCCTGACAGAAGGAAAGCTACCGGATCTGCAAAAAAGCCCTTGTCTGTGCAATCCCCAACCAAAGGTAACCACAGAAGGAGCCGAATTCCTCTCAAAGGATGACCACAAAATTGGGGTAGGTCAAGCTTCCCATGCCTTTGCATATGGGGATAATCACAAAAACCAGCAAAATAGCATCCTCTCAGACAGAATTCCAGAGGAAAAGCACTCCCGTTTTTTTCAAGAGCAAGTTTTAGCAGCTCAGGCGAGATATAGCTTCAAATTCGAGAGAACTGCCCACTCTTGAGTAATATAGGATTGTACCAAACAACCCAACAGCAACGAGCAGTTCTACATAGTTATTATGGGCATACATCTCATATCCACCTAAATCTGTAAAAGCACCAAGGCCCCATCCAAAGAGAGGTTTCTGTTTAAACATTTCAAAACCATTAATTACCATACCCATCCGAATGGAGGTGCTTTCATCCGTACCAGCACCTCCTAATTGCATAAGCATATCTACAAATCTTTTTCCAATTACCCTATATAAAGGTTCAATGGTTATTATAAGGATAACACAAACAATAACAGCAAGAACTGCTACTAAAGCTGCAAAAAAAGCTCGTTTTAGAGTTTTTTGGTACAATAAAACTAAAGCAACACACCCTACGCTCAAAAGGATAAACACAGACCGGGAACCTGACAATAACGAGAAAATGAGAAAGACCATAAAAGGAAAAAAGAGCAGCCAGTTACGATTTTCAAAGAACAAATATAGAATGATTATTACCGCTATAGAGAACATATACCCTATTGTATTTGGATTAACCCCAAAGTGTTCCCCCATTCTTACAGAGGAGACAATGCTAAGCGAAGAAGAGAAAATTGCTAGTGATATTACGAATAAAGAAGCAAGGAGATATACATAAACAAAAGTCTTGAATGATTGTTTTGATTCGCTGATATGGGGCATAATCAAATTAGCAAATACCAGAACTTGTAAAATTGATTTTACACGGCTAAATGCCAAAACTTTATCATTTGCATAAAATACAGAAATAACAGATAGGACTAAGAAAGCCAAACTCCACGATACCAATGAAGTTAGCTTGTAACGTTTGACAAGAAACCTGATACCAAAGGTAAGGACAAAAAGGATTTCTGCAGGTATGAATACCCTGTGATTATCTGGACCATATCCCATGACGACACAAAGAAAAATGAGCAAAACTACTTCACTAAACCAATCAAATCTTTTTGTTACTGTCAGTTTATCCATGCCACTATCCTTTTCATAATCTCAAACCATACTATTCTAAAAAAAACTTGTGAACAAGAATCAAATTTGGGTAGCATATATGTGGTCACATCAACCAAAACATATATACAAAAGATTCTTATCATAGCCCTTTCTGCTTCTCCAGCAGATAATCCACCACCCTCTCCCCACTCTTGCGCCGATACTGCCAAGCAGTATCCTTGGCCTTAGTCCGATTATCTGTCAGTAACTCATTGTCACAAGCATCAAGCAAGACCTGCTTAATGATGGAAAAACTCTCGGGCTTAAGCTCAATGCCAATCTCATCAAGAACTCTGAATTTCCAAGGCTCTTCTTCAATGTCATAGGAATCATAGGGCATGGCATCAAAGTCTGACCTGACAAACATGAAAGGTCGGTCAAAGAGGAACGTGTAGTCAAAGATTACTCCAGAGAAGTCCGATAGCATGATGTCAGCTCGAGAGAGAGAACCAAGATTCTCCCGGTTGAAGTCCCATTCAAGGTTGGGCTTCTGCTCATACCGTTTCTTCAGGTCTTCAAGCATCTCTTTCTCTGACTGTGAGGACTGCGGATGGGTACCGGAAAAAGAAGAAAACCTTCCGGTGCTTCTTCCGACAGACGTAGAATTCACAGGCAAAGGCGAATCCCCGATCGTTACCAGCAAATCCTTCGTAGATACGGTATGTCCGGTCTGCGGAAAGCCTGCGAAGAGGGAAGTGGATACCATGGACACCTTCCTGGAC
>CAZGOK010000215.1:0-3853 GCA_964527665.1 uncultured Sphaerochaeta sp. | reverse complement strand
GGAGTAGGAGAAGCCTACAGGAAAGAGCACACAGTCTGTCTTGCCTTCCGACTCTGCAAAGAGCTGGATCCACCATCGCGAAAGGGCAAGCAGGTCAGGTTCGAAAAATACAAGGCTTTCAATCTGTATTTTCTTCTTCCTGATGATGTTTCTCAGAGCAGCATACCGCACTGCTGAATTCTCATTATAGGGAGCTTCTTTACATCGTTTTTCCTGTTCCCGGGCGCCTTCCAGTATCCTCTCCACATCCAGGCCTGCCACAGCCATGGGGAAGAGCCCTACGGGAGACAGGGCAGAGAATCGGCCCCCAATATCCTTGGGGAAAGGGAGATACGCATAGCGGTGAAGCTTGGACAGCTCATAAAGCTGTCCTGGGCCTTCACTGCCAATGGCGACTACTCTCTCATTGTAGCGAGGGCCATACTTCTCCTGCATCGCAGAGCGAAGCATGCGGAACCAGATCCCCGGCTCCACAGTGTTGAAATCCTTGGCGATTACATTCAGCACTACTGACTTCGTACGAACCAGATGCAACGCATCCTGAAGTCGGGCAGTGCTCAGTGAATCTCCGGCAAAGTACAGGGTGGTAGGACTGTCTGCTGTTCGTCTGAGGGCATCAAGGGCTGCAATGGCGGCCCTGTTCGAGCCTCCGATCCCAATGACTATCATCACTTCAGCCATGCTTTGCACCTTGGCAACTATCGCATGCAGTTCAGCAGAACATGTTTGGTCGACTGCAAACCATCCTAAGGAACCTTGGTCCTGCTCCAGCCCCGCCTGTACAGATTCGATGAGACTCTTGTTTTTGTGCAGGTAGGTTTGCATCTCTTCTTCAGAGAGATGGGATACAGCTTTTTTGGTATTGCATTTGATGTTCATAGGGTATCCTTATGGTACGATGGAGGGTTAAATACATACCTATATTGTAGGTACGTACCACAAAACGAAAGGCACGAAAGAAGAAAACAAGAAAGAAGGGAGAAAGGACTCTGGCAGGAACAGCAAGCTGGACCTGCCAGAATACAGTTAGAAATTCAATTCCACATTCTCAACTATTTGATGTTCTTGATAGCATTCACTACATAGGAATCAGCAAACGACTCTTCAAAACTCTTGACGGGGTTGCCGGCAGGTACGTTAGGAACACGTGCTGAGTACAAAGCCTTCATGTATGCATATCCATCACCACTCTTGGAAGCGAACCATTCCTGGTACATCTTCTTGGTAGGGGCGACGAGGTTGGTGGGGTCGAAGGAGTTGACGGGTTTCTGGGCAAGGTTTTCACCGATACGCATTGCCTCATCGAGGTTCTCAGCTCTCCAGATGCCAGCTTCATACAAGGCATTGATGAAGTTCTGTGCAACTTCAGGACTCTCTTCGAGCCACTTGTTGCTTGCAACCCACGTAGAGGGGAAGGACTTCTCAGGAGGGAAGTTCCCTACTGTTGTTCCGATCAGCTCTATATCCTTATTGGTCTTGAGAATGATGCTGGTAGCAGGAGAGAATCCAACTACGACATCCATGCCGCCATTGGAAGCCATACCTGCAGGAAGGTTGGAGTTCAAGGTATTTATGACTTCTACCCTGTTGGCTGGATTGCTATTTGGAGCGGAGTAACCAGCCATGTAGGAAGAGGTTTCACTGTGCATCCAAACCTGCTCACTAGCGGGTATTCCTGCATTGATCAGTTCGAGAAGGGACTTGAACCAGCCACCAGGGGTGGTACCAACCTCAATGTAGACTTTCTTGCCCTTCAGGCCGGCAAAAATCTCTGCGTTGTCGAACTTATCGTTCTTGTTCGCATCAACAAACAGGCCTTTCTTTGCAAGAAACATCTCAGCATTGCTCAGGCAGTCAAGGAATACGAAGGAAAGAGGGTTACCAGCACCATCGATCGGGTTCCAAGCGACGCCTGCTCCAATATAACCAACATCCAAGGAGCGGTTGTCAGAGCGCATTGCAGTCATTTCTGCAGGGCCACTCTCAACAATGGTAAATACTGGCTTGATGCCATACTTGGCGAAAAAGCCCTTTTCCAGAGCTACTGCGGCTAGGGGAGTCCCGCCTTCATTAGCGTGGATACCTACACGAACGTTAGTCAGCTTCTGAGTGCCTGCCTCAGGAGCACCTGCTGCAGAAACTGCAAACAGGACACAAAGGGTCATTAATACTACTACAGTCAATTTTTTCATAATTCCTCCTAATGGAATTTTCTACGATACGTTATCTAGTGATCCCAACCAGGTTGGGAGCTACCTACACTCTTATTTGGGCACCTCAAGATACATCTTGTAGACGGTGTTCCAAATCCTATTCTTATGTTTGATGAAAGCTTCGTCCAACTTGGTTGCCTGGTTCCTTGGATAGGGAAGATCGATATCAACAATCTCCTTGATCTGACCTGGGCGGGCACTCATGATGACAACCTTCGTGGAGAGCAACACTGCCTCATCGACATCATGGGTGATGAAGAATACGGTCTTTCTCTCATTTTCCCATGTCTTGAGCAGGTCTTCCTGCAGCTGGGCACGGGTCTGGGCATCGAGAGCACCAAAAGGCTCATCCATCAACAGCAGTTCTGGGTTCAGAGCATAGGCACGTGCAATGGCGACGCGCTGCTTCATTCCACCGGAAAGAGCTTTGGGATAACTGTTTTCAAACCCAGAGAGATTGACCATCTTGATATACCGGTCAGAAAGGGCATGCTTTTCCTCGGCTGTTAGCTTTTGCATCACCGTCTCAGTAGTCTTATTTCCCTTAGAATCAACCTTTTCAACCTGGACAGGCTTCTTGATGAACTTGAGCCCATACTCAATGTTCTTGCGCACAGTCATCCAGGGGAAGAGCGCATACTGCTGGAAGATGACTCCCCTCTCAGGCCCTGGACCAACAATAGGCTGCCCATCCATGGTGACTGTCCCACTGTCAAAGGGCTCCAGGCCGGCGATGATATTGAGCAAGGTGGTCTTGCCACACCCCGAAGGGCCGACGACACAGACAAACTCGTTCTCATCGATATCCAGGGAGACCCCATTGAGGGCGTTGACGCTGGGCCCCTTCTCAACTTGATACTCTTTATGCAGTTTTTTGATAGATATAAGTTTCTTTGTCATATGTTTCCTACTTCCAGAGGGTGAGTTTTTTCTCGATGAGCAAGAGAATCTTGTCCAGGACAAACCCAATGATTCCGATGGTGATGATACCCAGCAACACTATCGAGGTATCCATGAATTGCTGGGCGCCTTGGATTCTTGCACCGAGGCCGAAGGTGGTTCCTGTAAGCTCCGCTGCGATAAGGGTAGTCAGAGAAGCTGCCATGCCCAAGCGCGCCCCTACCAAGATGTAGGGAAATGAGGCGGGGATGACAATGTCCAGGAAAAGGTCCTTATCGGTTGCACCGAAGGTGTAGGCAGCCCTGATGAGGGTCTTGTCCACTTCTTTCACCCCCTGGTAGATGGTGACAACCATTACCAGGAATGCAGCAACAAAGATGATGGTGTACTTGGGTGGTTCGCCCAGGCCCATGGCAAGGATTACCAAAGGGATGAGGGCGATGGGGGGAATGGTCCTCAGGAACTGGATCCAAGGTTCAACGATGTTTCGCACTTTCGGATACCAACCCATAAGGAATGCCACAGGGATGGAGCAGACAAAGGCGAGTCCGAATCCAATGAGCACCCGTTGCAGCGAGATGGAGATATCCTTGAAATACCTTCCATTTGCCTGGGACTCTGAGATAAGGGCAGCGAAAACCTGCTTGGGGCTGGCCAGGAAGGTATTGATGGAGGGGATCAGAGTGATGAGAAACCAGAGCAGGATCCCCCCAATGATTGAGCCCACTATCATAATGTAT
>CAZGOK010000214.1:0-3896 GCA_964527665.1 uncultured Sphaerochaeta sp. | reverse complement strand
GTGCCCTGGCTTCGCAGCACCTGGCGACGGGTAAACTCATGGTCAAAGGAGTAGCGCCAGACACGGCTACCGGTCTCCCACCCATCTTCATGGGTTTGGGCAACCTGGCTGAGCCAAGGCTCTTCGATCTTCTTGCAGTGTTTGGGTTCATCAACATAGTAGACATCATGGATATCACGGGCACTGTGGAACTGCGGCATGAACAGGGCATCACCATTCCAGAACTCATTCTCCACCAAGGGGCCGTCAAACTCCTCGAATCCGAGGGCACACAGCTTGTCCTTGACCCACTGCAAATAGTTGCCATAGGGGTTGTGGCGACCGGGGATCAGGCGTGAGGTGGGGGCATTGAGGGCGTAGGGACGGAAGGAGCCACTTTTCCAGCTGCCACTTGAGAGCATCTCAGCGGTAACCGAGCCAAGCTCCTCACCGGTGATATTCTTCTCAAAGATCGCCTTGCGAGCCAGCTCCCCATCAGGGGTCAGCTGGAAGACAAGGTCTTCACGCTCTATCATCTTGAAGGGGGAGTTTGCGGCACCCCGTTTCTTGGAAATCTTGAGCATCGCCATCTTTTCCTCGGCGGAAAGGGATGACTCGGCTATCTCGCCATCAAGGCCTTTGGAGAGCAGGGAGGAGGCGACTTCAAGCTCCAGGGGGAGGAAGTCACGCTTCAAGGTAGCCTTGTTCTCTTCGTTCATAAAGACGACATCAGATTTGGAGAGCTGTCCAAAAGCCGAGCCTATCTCGCTCTTTTCAAGCTCGAGCTCCTGTGCTATCTCAGGCAGGGACTTGGGGCCCTTGGCGAGCAAGCCAAAGATGCGTTGGGCAGGAGTGCCCTTCGCCTGTTGCTCGCGGCCGAAGTCTGTTAGTTCATAAAACACACCCTTGGTGCGACTTGTTTCGATCAGGTACCCCTTGGCACTCAACCAGCTGAAAGCCTGGTTGCACTGCCCTACTTTGTAGCCAAGCTCCTCAACGATGCCGTTCCCTGTGATATTTTGACCGAGGGAAACGTGTCGAAGGAGGCGGACTTCCAGGGGATGTAAGTTCTTTACATCGATATCCATGCTGTTTTTACTCCTGTAAACAACGCCGCAATAGATGCGGCGATGGTGAGCTCATTCTAGCGGCTACAGGGAAAAATGAAAAGGCTCTACAGGGCGGAAAAGGCGGCGAACAGCGGTTACAACCTCTTCTTTACTGGGAACAACTTGTTTTTCCAGCTCAGGGGAGAAGGGAACCGGGCTCTCCTTACCACAAAGGCGAACAGGAGGGGCGACTAGGGAGGTGAAACTCGCTTCATCGGAGGTGACTAGAGAAACGACCTCCGCACCATATCCACCGGCCTCAGGGCTGTCATGGACCACAAGCAACCGACCTGTCTTCTGCACCGAACGAAGGATGGTCTCCTTGTCCATCGGCTTGATGGTAGCCAAGTCTATGACCTCCACCTCTATCTCATCCTGGGAACTGAGGGTTGTGGCGGCATCGAGGCAGGTCATCACCGCATGGCTGTAGGAGACGATGGTCACGTGCATTCCCCGTTTCTTTATCACAGCCTTGCCAAGGGGCATCAGGTAGTGCTCGTCCCCAACGGGTCCGAGGTTGTTGTACAGGTGCTTGTTCTCAAAATAGAGCACAGGATTGTTGCTTCTGATGGCGCTCTTGAGCAGGGCCTTTGCATCCCCCGGGCAGGAGGGAGCTACGACGATGAGACCGGGCACATTGCCAAACATCGCCTCAAGGCTCTGGGTATGCTGGGCCCCATGACCGGTTCCGCTGCCGATGGGCGAGCGCAGCACCATGGGACAGGAGAGCTGGCCAGCACTCATGAAGCGTGCCTTTGCCGCATGATTGATGATGGGGTCACTTGCTAAGGTAGAAAAATCTCCGTACATGATCTCCACGATGGGACGAAGACCGAGCATAGCAGCTCCCACTGCGAGGCCGGTGAAGGCCTCTTCACTGACTGGGGTCTCATGCAGTTGGGTGGGATGCTTTTCATAGAGGGAACCGGTGACCTTGAAGCATCCGCCATACTGGCCGATGTCCTCACCGATGAGATGCACGCCCTTATCGCGCGTCATCTCCTCATCCAGGGCTTCGCGGATGGCCTCCCTGTAGCTTGTCCTACGGGTTGTGATGCCGTTTGATATGTGGGGAGGCTCTTCATCCTCGGCGGCGAACAGATACCCCATCGCCTGCTCAAGGCTCAGCACAGAGGAGCGCAGGGCCAAGGCATCCTTGGCAGCCTTGTCGACCTCTGTCCTAGCATCTAGGATAATTGAAGCAACATCATCGTCTGTAAAGAGGGAGCTTGCCACCATCGCTTTGCTAAAGAGTGTGATGGGGTCCCGCTGCAGCCAGAGGGACTCCTCTTCACGGCTTCGATAGACACACCTGTCACTTTTTGAGTGGCCACAGAGGCGGTAGGTCTTCACCTCCAAGAAATACGGCCTCATGTTCTTTCGTATATAGTCAACGGCAATCTTCGCTGCCTCATAGACAGATTGGACATCATTGCCATCGACCACTGCGTGCTCGATGCTGTACCCTTCCGAACGTTTGGCGATGGAGGTGGTGCTGACCATCCTGTCGCTGGTTGCACTCATGCCGTAACCGTTGTTCTCACAAAAGAAGAACAGAGGCAAATCCCACACCGATGCAAGGTTCATGCACTCATGCACAGCACCCCGGCTGGTCGCCCCATCACCGAAGATGGCTACGCTTATTGCCTGGCTTTCCTGTTGCTTGAGGGCGAAGGCAAGGCCGGTGGCAAGGTTGACCCCGCTGCCTACAACCGCTGAGGACCCTGCATTGAAATGCTCGACATCGGTCATGTGCATGGAGCCGCCAAGGCCCTTGCAGATACCATCGGAGGAGCCGAACATCTCGCTGAACATCTTGCGCTCGTCAGTGCCGCGCGCAATGGTATGCCCATGGCAGCGGTGCGTCGGCACGATCCAGTCCCCCTGGTCCAAGGCGAGGGAGAGCCCTGCCTGGGTCGCCTCCTGCCCTATGGAGAGATGGGTGGTGCCATGCATCTCCTTATGTTGGAAAAAGGTATCAATCCTATCTTCAAAATGGCGCGACCTGACCATCATAGAGAGCGCCCATCGGGCCTGTTCCTTAGAAAAAAGCATCTGTTGCTCCTTGGCAGGATGTAGAGTCCCGCCCTCTCAAGTCCCTTGGGACCCGAAGCTGTGATATGTGCAAGACAAGTAAGCCTATTGTTTGGCAAGCACCTTGTCAATGAAACCAATGTACACCGTATGGTAATCGCCGTCATCATAGCGCTGTTCCAGTTCAGGAAGGACCAGTTGGGTCTTGTCCATCTGCATGACAGCGGCCTTTGTGCAGGAGAGAACCAACGAAGCCTGCTTGAACGTTATGCGTTCAGCACCTGATTCTGAAGGAATAAACTCCGGGATCAAGCCGGTGGCGGCAATCTTGTCACTGTCGCGCCCACTGTGCTGGCCACACCATAGCAGGGTATCCTTCATCTCAGACTCCAGAAATGAGCAGGTGAACCCCTCGGACTCCTCAAGGAAATGATGGGTATGCCTGCTCGCCTTCACATAGAGCGTCACGATGTTCCTGCCCCACAACACTCCCATGGAACCCCAGGAAGCGGTCATGGTATTGAAATTTTCCGGGCTTCCTGCGGTGATGAGAAACCCATCCTTGCCTATGGCGGTGAAGGGATTCATCTCCAAAACGTCAGCTGTTACTTCAACATACATGGTTAGCCTCCTATGGCTCCTCCAGTGTAGCTTCTGCCCAAAGAGCGGTCAAGGGAGGTAGAGAATAATCTCCTTCCCCCAATGCCATCCAAAGCCTTTCCAACATTGACACTCCCCTCTTTTTCGAGTATTCCTTACCATATACAGACATGG
>CAZGOK010000213.1:0-3906 GCA_964527665.1 uncultured Sphaerochaeta sp. | reverse complement strand
TTCTGTTTCATCCTTTCTTTCTGCTTCGCTTTGTATGGTTATTGCAATGGGACTAAAGGAGTAGGCCACCTGCTCAAGCTTTGCCGAAGGGTTGCGCATGCCATCGACCAGGCCATTGATGCAGAAATAGCCATCAGTGGGGCCACTGAAACCTAAGCCTCCTCTTTCCTTGCCGTCTATGATCAGGCTCTGGTCAACGAAGTCCCAGATAAAGCCCCCGCAGTATGCATCGCTCTCGTCCTCGAGGGCGACATACTCATCAAGGTTGCCCACACTGTTTCCCATGGCATGGGCAAACTCACAGTGGAGGAACGGCTTGTCCCCTGTCTTCAGATACTCCTGAATCTCCTCCACCTTTGCATACATGCGGCTCTCCACATCGCTGGTGCAGTCATAGCGCCTGTCATGGAAAATCCCTTCATAATGCACAAGGCGGTTATCATCCAAGCTTCTGAAGTAGGAGGCCACATCATGGAGGACCGCTCCTCCATAGCTCTCATTCCCACAGGAGTAGAACAGGATACAGGGGTGGTTCTTGTCACGCCCTGTCATGGAGATGGCCCTGTCCATGACAGCGCCTTTCCACTCCTGTTTGTCATCGGGGATGGTGTAGGGTGTCTTCTCCACCACCCCTGCGATCATCCACGTCCCGTGCGTTTCCAAATTGACCTCATCCATCATATAGATGCCAAGGCGGTCACACGCCTCATAGACAAAGGGATGGTTGGGGTAATGGCTGGTCCTGAGCGCATTGATGTTGTTCCGTTTCATCAGCAGGATATCTTTTTCTATAAGAGCCTCATCGATGACACGCCCCCTATAGGGATCGAACTCATGGCGGTTTACACCGCGCAGGATGAGCCTCTTGCCATTGAGGTATATCGTCCTGCCCCTGACCTCTATCTTTCTGAAGCCGAAGTGAGAGGAGACACTGTCCACCACCATCCCGTCCTCAATCAGTTCGAGGGTGTAGTGATAGAGGTTGGGCTCCTCTGCACTCCAAAGAAGGGGATTGGGCATGGTAATGCCTATAGTTTCGTTGTTATTTTCTTTGTCATTGTTTCTGGTATGACCGATCACCTGGCCATCGATGGTGAGGAGATAGGAGAACTCCTTGTCTTGTGAAGTGGTGACCTCAAAAGAGACCTCCCCCTTTGAGTGGTCATAATTGATCGTCGGCCTGACAAACAGGTCGGTTATCCGTGTTTTTTCACAAATTCGTAGGGTTACAGACCTGAAGATGCCCGGCAGGCGCCAGAAGTCCTGGTCTTCAAGCCAGCTGCCTGTACTATAGCGCAGCACCATAGCCGAGATGAGGTTCTCCCCTTCGTGTACATAGGCGTTGATAAGGAACTCACCGGCAGAGAAGCTATCCTCCTTGTACCCCACATACTCGCCGTTCACATAGAGATAGAGGGCACTGTCCACCCCATCGAAGCGCAGGATTAGGTCCTTATCAAGGTCCTCCTTGTCTAGAGCAAGGGTTCTGGCATAACAGCCTGTAGGATTCTGCTCTGGTATCTGCGGCGGATGGATTGCATCCAGGCCATCCCACGGATAGATCGTGTTGGTATACTGGGGCACCCCAAAGCCTTGCAAGGTCCAGTGTGAGGGCACCTCAATGCTCTGCATCTCTGATAGGCGAGCCTTGTCCAGGAACAGGGTAGTAGCCTCCTGGGGTTTGTCATAGTAGGAGAAGTGCCACCTGCCATCGAGGCAGAGCTCCCTTACCGCACGCTGTTGTGTAAACAGCGTGCGGGCAGGGAGGCGGTTCTCTTGAAAGATCGTCGGGTCGAGTGATTGTAGTGCCTGCATGCTATGGTCCCTTTTACTGTTTTACAGAGCCCACCATGCCCTGTACAAACTGCTTTTGGAAGGCGAAGAATACAACGATGACAGGAAGCGTCGCCAAGGCGATTCCAGCCATGATTACCCCAAAGTCAGGGGTGTAGGAGGAGGACAAGCTTGAGATGAGCAACGTCGATGTCCTCTTGTCGTTTGACTGCAATACGATAAGAGGCCAGATGTACGCATTCCAGCTGGTCATGAAGGCGTAGATCGCCCCAGCAGCATAGACGCTCTTCATGCTTGGAAAGAAAATGGTAAAAAAGATACGGAACTCACCGGCTCCGTCGACACGAGCCGCCTGCAAGATCTCGGTCTGGTAGCTCGAAAAGCTCTGGCGGAAGAAGAAGATCATGAAGACGCTGATGCTCCCTACCAGGATGATGGCCATATGCGAGTTCAGGAGGCGGAAGACTACGATGATCTGAAAGAGGGGGATCATCAGCGAGGCAAAGGGAATCATCATCGTCAGCAGGAAAAAGGAGTAGGTCCTCTCCTTGGCCCTTGACCGGTACATCTGAAAGCCATAGGCAGCCATACTGGTCACCAGCAGTGAAAGAACTACCGTAAGGACCGCTATCTTTGCAGAGTTGAAGAGGGCCCCGCCCATATCAGCCTTGCCGAAGAGTTTACTCAAGTTGGCTCCAAGCTGGTCGCCGATGGTCAGTTTTCCCAATTGGACATCGACAGCGGTATTTGTCGAGCCGATGACGATCCAGATAAAGGGGAATATGGAAAAGAATGCCGAAACGGATAGGAATAGGTATAACAGGAATGAGCCCAACCCTTTCTTTATATTCATCGTACGCCTCCCTTCTGTAATTTTCTGTTTTGTCGTTCAAGTTTCTTCTGCAGGTTCTCATCCTTGTCGCTGCTCAGCTTGAACTGGATCAGGGTCAGGAGCGCGATGATGATCAGGATGGCATAGCTGACTGTCGCTGCATAGCCGAAGTTCGGAGTGTACTTGAAACAGATATTGTATATGTAGACGCTGAGGGTGAGAAAGCAGTTGTCTGGCCCTATCATGCTTGCTGTCGTCCCCCCCTGTGAGAGGTTCATCGGCTCGTCGAAGAGCTGCAGCGTCCCTATGGTGGACATGACCGTCGTAAAGAGGATGATCGGCTTCAGCAGGGGAATGGTGATGTGGAAGAAGCTATGCACCTTGGAAGAGCCGTCGATGGAGGCGGCCTCGTAGAGGTCCTCGGAGATGTTCTGCATCGCAGAGAGGTAGAAGATCATATTGTAGCCGGTCCATCGCCAGACCATGGCGAGGATCAGGACAAAGGTCGCCAGCTTGGGCACACTCATCCACTGCAGCGGCACGTCGATGAGGGAGAGCTTGATCAGGGTGTTGTTCACCAGACCGTCATAGCTGAAGAGCATCTTGAACAGGATGGAGTAGGCTATCAGGCTGGTTACTGAGGGCAGGAAGAGGGCGGTCCTGAAGAAGCCCCTGAAACGGACATTCTTGTTGTTCAAGATCGCTGCAAACGAAATTGCAAGGATAAGCATGATGGGCACCTGCATCAGCAGGATCCTGAAGGTGTTCTTCAGGGCAAGGAAGAACATGGGGTCGTTGAACATCCTGATGTAGTTCTTCACCCCTACAAAGTTGCTTACTATCCCCTTCGTTGAGGTAAAGGAGAGGTACAGTGAGTAGAAGATGGGGTAGACGATAAAGAATGCAAGCAGGACGGCTGCGGGAAGTATGAAGTACCATCCTGTCCTGTCGAGTTTTTTTTCAGTTGCCATGTTGGGTATCTCCAGTTGAAATACTCCCACGGCAAGAGCCCGTGGGCATTTCGCTCCATTTCGTAAAAAAAGCAGGAGGGTTTCCTCCTGCTTTTCAGGATAGGCCAACGCTTACTGAATGGCATTCTTCAGCTGGGCTTCAGCTGCCATCGCAGCCTGGTCCAAGGTGGTCTTTCCATTATAGAAGTCTTCCATGACAGCCATGACAGCTGCATCAGCTTCGTAGGTGTACTGCCCGACATTTACCCTGGGGACCATCGAGGCCCAGCGGCTGAGGTCGCTGAAGATGGCCTTGTTGCCAAAGAAAGC
>CAZGOK010000212.1:0-3920 GCA_964527665.1 uncultured Sphaerochaeta sp. | reverse complement strand
GGAGGGACGAAAACTCATCCAGCTTCCTTGCCGTCCTTGTCATTTCAATCCCTGGAGCCAAGGAGAGGATGCACCCCTTTCTTGCCGCTATCCTCGCAGTTTCCACGCTTGCTGTAAAGCCATGCCAGAGGATGGGAGGCAGTCGGTTTCCTGCCTTTTTGAGGCAGGAGAGAAACAGCGCATCAGATTGCACGACATGGGCGGTGATGCTTCTCTTCATGGAGTAGGCAAGGTCCAGGGCGGCAAGCAGGAAGCTCTGTTGGCCGTCCAGGTCGCCAAAGCGCTTGTCCAGACCTATCTCACCAACCTGCAGGTGAGCATTGTTCTCCAAAGCCTCCGCCAAGGCCCCGATGGGGGGCAGCGGCCGGTTGGCCAACGCTCCGATGGCCCCGATTGCAGGTGAGGGGAGGCTTGCCACCATTGGCCATTGCTCCTGGCAGGAGGTGCAGTAGAGGGCGTCATATGTTTCGGTATCACCGGTTAGGTGGCGATGGGCATCAAACATACCGTATCGTAGAATCTAGGCAGACTTTGGTCAAGTTACAGCAAGAAGGCAAGGTATGTGGCCTATAGAATTACATGGGTTTGATCCTGTAGTCGAAATGCTAGTCGCCTCACAGCACCAAGGCAATGTAGGTGACCGCGATGCTGGTAAGGATGGGCAGTATCATGCCTCCCTTTGTGTAGGCGATGAGAAAGGAGACCCCTATGCCGGCAAGACCGGCATACCATTGCGGGCAGAAGTCCAGGATGACACCGGGGAATACCAACGGACCCAGTGCCGCTATGGGCAGCAGGCGCATGGCCCTGCCGACAAAGGGAGGCAGCTTGTTCAAGGCCTTGGTGTAGTAGGGAAGGGCCCTGACTGCAAAGGTTGCCGCTGCTGTTGCAAGGATATAGACGAAAATTGGAATGTTCCCGTTCATGGCAGTGCCTCCGGCTCCTTGATGATGGCAGCCCCTGCTACGGAGGCGCTGAGCATGGAGATGACAAAGGCCCATCCGCTGCCCACAGAGAGGCCGAGGATGAGGATGGAGTTCATGATGGCGGAGAAGCCTGCGATGATGAGCACCATGATCCCTTTCTGGCGCAGCTCCTGGGCAAAGAGGGAGATGAACATCGCATAGAGCGTTACCCCGACGGCCATCTGCAGTTCTGCCGAAAGCACCATCCCAATGAGAAAGCCTATGGCTGTGCCTCCTACCCATCCTGCGTAGGAGACCCCTTGCAGGCCGGCCATATAGGCCCAGGAGAGCTGTTGGTTGTGCAGGACCGCTACCGAGAACACCTCGTCGGTGGTCCCATGGGCCAGTACCAGTCGCCTGGGACCGTGAATCCCCTCCTCCAGCTTCTGGTTGAGGGCTGCTCCCATGAAGATATAGCGCAAGTTGATCAGCAGGGCTCCGATGATGATCTCCAGGATGAGGGCCCCCGATGCGAGCAAATTGATGGCCAGGAACTGGCCGCTACCGGCAAAGTTGGTGACTGAGAACAGCACGGCCTCCCACATTTTCAGCCCGACATCCCTGCACACAAGGCCGAAGGCCATGGCTGTGGGAAAGTACCCCACACATATGGGGAACCCTTCATGCACACCCCTGGTGAAGGTGAGGCTCTCTTGTTTGCCACTACATTTCATATGAAGGATAGTATTGTTTTGGCCCTTTCTCTGCAAGGGGCGATTGTGGTACACTTTTCCTAATGGAGGATGCATATGGGTTTATATCTGGCAAACACAGGACTCGAGAGCTTGATCAAAGGCGATTCACTGGATGAGGAGCAGTTGCTCACCTGGTTCAGGGAAGCAAAGCGGATTCCTGCAGTGCAGGGGGCCTACTACAGCAAGCTGTTCGACAGCGGTTTGGAACTGGTCTACAGGACCGTCAAGCAAGGCGATGACCTAGAGATAGCGGGCCTGGACATGCATATGAGCGGGAGGTGTCTCTGGATGGCAAAGCCCCTTTCAAAAGTAGGGGTGGGCGAGCCCTTGGCCATCTCGCTGTTGATGACCAACGCCGATGAGACCAGTGCATTCATTGCAGAGCTTATCCATGCAGCAACCTTGGAGCGCATAGACGAGGACTCCGCTCTGTCATTACAGGTATGTGCATTTCCCCAGTCCATGGATGTCTATGACAGCCGAGCCTCCTATGAGGAGGCGACCGAGAAGATCGCCCGCCTTGATGACCGCAAGCTTGTCCCCTTCAACTACATCATGGCGCGTGATGAGAGCCTCCCTCAGGAAGAGCGGGACACCTATGCCGAAAACGAAAAGGTGATGGTCTTCGCCGCCCCTGTCCTGCAGGTCGAACGGCGCGAGCATGGTCATAAGGGTACCTCGTGTACTGTGGCAACCGTTGCCACCGAGATGGGTCACCTCGACTTGGTGTTTGCTGAGGATCAACTGTCTACCGTCTTGCAGAAGGGCTCGTACGTGGTATGCAGCTGCATCATCAGCGCTGATGTGCTGACAACGTAGGGGTTTGTAAGCTATCTGTTTGCCCAAGGTTGGCACTGCCTTGCCCTCATGGGCAAAGCGTGGCAGTCAGGCTAGGAGAATTACAGGCAAATAAAGAACATGGCAAGCAAATAAAAGAAAAACCTCCCGGTGGATCTGATCCACCAGGAGGTTTTTTTGGTTTAGTGAGCAGAGTCTAGATTGCTTAGAAGCGCTTCGTCCATGCATGGCAGTAGGGCTGGCTTCCCTTGCGGACATAGTAGTCCTGGTGGTAGCCCTCTGCATCCCAGAACTTTGCAGCCGGGCGCAACGTCGTAGCTATCTTCATACCTTTTTCCTCAAGGATGTTGATGAGCTTGATTGCGGTGTCGAACTCGTGGCGGCTCTGATAGAAGATTGCCGAGAGGTACTGGTTGCCGATATCAGGGCCCTGCCCGTTTGTCTGGGTGGGATCGTGGATCTCAAAGAAGTACTTGGCGAGCTCCTCATAGGAGACAACAGTCGGGTCGTAGATGATCTCAACCGCTTCAAGGTGACCGCTTCTTTTGGAGAGCACATCATCATAGGTGGGGTTCTCAGTCTTGCCGCCGGTATACCCGGATGTAGCTTCGAATACGCCATCGACGCTTTCAAAGAGATGTTCCACACCCCAGAAGCATCCGCCTGCAAAGACAGCACGTGCTTGGGGGGAGCCCTCCTTGAAGGTCATGGAGATGGAGTTTACGCAGTGGCGCGTATTCTTCTCGGTGAAACGTTCGCCGAGGAAGACATGGCCAAGGTGGCCATTGCACGTTGCACACACTATCTCGGTTCTCGATCCGTCGGCATCGGGGTGACGATCGACGGCAAAAGGGAGCTCCTCGTCAAAGGATGGCCATCCGCAATTGGAGTTGAACTTGTCATCGGAAGCGTAGAGGGGGGAACCGCACTGGGCGCAGTAGTAGGTGCCCACCTCCTTGTTGTCGGTATAGGCGCCTGTGTAGGCACGCTCAGTGCCCTTGTTGATGATCACCTGGCGTTCCTGGGCATTGAGTTCCTTCAGCAGGGACTGGTCTATGGGTTTGAACTGGAATCGTTCACTGCTAGCTTGTGGTATGTTCATAGGTTGTACCTCGGGCTCCTTACTTTTTGAGGCGACGCGCATTGCCGGTAGGGCAACGGCCAAAAGAACCGCTAAGATGGCTATAACGATAAATATTCTTGTTAGGTTCATGGTATCTCCTTCTAATGAATCCTAACATGAATATCCCTTCCATATCTACTACCAGAACTTGTATATGATCGCCGATGCCTGTTTTTTATACTGGTGGTACTTTTCATACTTCTTTGCTGTGATGCTTTCGGTAAAGATTGTGGAGATGCTGAACAGCATGGTGAGGGCAAGGGGACCTATCAGGCTCCAGTTGAGGAAGTTCCCTATGGCCAATGACGCAAAGATATATATGCTGTACCAGACTCCAAG
>CAZGOK010000211.1:0-3924 GCA_964527665.1 uncultured Sphaerochaeta sp. | reverse complement strand
GCTATGTGTATTCACCCAACCCCGTCAGGACCGGAAGGTAGCAGCGGTAAGTGAATTATGCATGAGACGCAGGCGATTTGTTGGCTGGGTTTCTTTTATTGGCTCTGCTTCATCTTTTTCTGCTGGTACATATGCCGGTCGGCACTCATGATCAGGTTGGTAAGGGTGGCATCCTCAAAGATATCAGAACTCTCCATCCCTATGGTCACACCCAAGGGGTAAGGCAGCAGGTTCTTCTGTGCATTGGTTGTAAGGTTCAGCTGGAACCGATCTGAGAGCAGAGGGACAAAGCCTATCGGGGCATCGAGGGCAAGGACGACAAATTCGTCCCCTCCCCACCGAGCGATGATGTCCGTCACCCTAAAGGATTGGGTGAGGGTCTCTGCAACCAGCTTCAAGACCTTGTCACCCTCTTCGTGTCCGAAGGTGTCGTTGATGGTTTTGAAGTTATCAACATCGATGCTCAGCAACACTGTCTCTGCATTGATGCGCTGGGCATGCCTGAGTTCCTGCTCCGCCATAAGGCGGAAACCCCTTCTGTTGTACAAGCTTGTAAGCTCGTCGGTGATGGCAAGGTTCTGAAGTCGCTCCTCGAGGCGCTTGAATTCAGAGATATCCCTGACCACGCCAAAGCTTCCTTTAGGACAGGTCTTGGGCATCTTGAGGGTAGGACGGACCTCGGCCCAGACAAACGAGCCGTCGCAGCGCAGCAGTGGCACCTCAAATCGGAAAGGATCCTCTGTATCAGGGGCATCGAGAACATAGAGCTTCCTTAGTTTCTCTGCATGCGCGGCATCAAGGAAGTCATGGAGATATTTCCCCTTCACTTCGGAGGGGTTCTCATAGCCCAAGAGATGTGCCAAGCCTGCGTTGGCATACATGATGACCCCTTGGGGGCTGGCAAAGTAGACACCATCGGCAAGGTTTGCGACAAGATTTTTGAAATTTATTTGTAACTCTTCTTCCTGCAACAAAATACTATCCTCTCTTTACATGAAAAAATGCACGAAAAACCATAGGTCTTCCTTGCGACTTTGTAACGCTGAGTATGAGTAGAAAGTTCTAGCAGTACGTCACGCCCACAGCTGAGTATAAACCAAAGGGAGTATTGGTGCAACGAAATAAATTTCTATTTGACTATAGTGTTTTCTGCTATACAGTAGCAAAGGATGAACGTGTTCCCTCCTACTATTTCCCTCCCCCTTTTCTGAAAGACATCCTCTTCCTTTCGGTACCCGTTCACAGTGATTTGTGCTATACTTGCCAAGTAGATTTTCAAGGGAGACCCAATGGCATATGAAGTAACGGCTACAAGGAAAAGACCCCAACTGTTTGACAACCTGGTGGGCCAGGAGTTTGTAGTCTCAACCATCAAGAATGCGATCGAGCAAAAGCGTATCGCACACGCATATCTCTTCAGCGGCCCCCGCGGAGTCGGCAAGACCTCTTCGGCACGTATCCTCGCACGTGCCTTGAACTGCGAAAGCGGGCCTACTGCCCTTCCTTGTGGGGTATGCGCCAACTGCACGGAGATAACCCGGGGCAACAGTGTCGATGTCATTGAGATCGACGGGGCAAGCAACACCAGCGTAAACGATATCCGCCAGATCAAGGATGAGGTCCTGTTTCCTCCCCAGACAAGCCTCTACAAGATTTATATCATAGATGAGGTGCACATGCTCTCCACCAGTGCGTTCAACGCACTGCTGAAGACCATTGAAGAACCCCCTGCCTATATCATCTTCATCTTCGCCACCACCGAACCCCAGAAGGTTCCTGCAACCATCCGCTCAAGGTGCCAGCAATTCCACTTCCAGCTCATCGACTTGCACACCATCAAGGCTTGCCTTGCTGAAGCCGCTCATGAGATGAAGGTCACAGCTGATGACGATGCCCTCTTCTGGATAGCAAAGGAGTCGACAGGCTCCATGCGTGATGCCTACACCCTGTTCGACCAGGTACTCTCCTTCTCCAACGACCACATCACCCTGGCCCTGATAAGCGACAAGCTGGGTCTGGTCGGTATCGACCAGATCACCGAGATCGTGACTTTTCTGCTTTCCGACTCAAGCCAGAAAGCCCTCATTGCTGTGCAGAACCTGCTGGACAACGGCATCTCCATTGAGCAGTGCATAAAGGATTTCACCTCCTTCTTCAGAAGCCTGCTGCTTATGAAGGAGGGGATAACAGAAGAGGCCATCCTGGGGATCCAGACCGAGCGAATCCCCCTGCATGTACGAGGAGCCTACTCCAAGGAACAGCTGGAGGCGGCCCTTGAGATGTTCCTCAAGCTCTACCGCGATATCCGCTTCTCCTTGAATCCCCGCTTTGAGCTTGAACTGGCGATAAGCCGCCTTGCATCCCTGCCCCATCTTGCCTCACCGACAGAGCTGGTACGCAAGCTCACAGCCCTCAAGGAGGACCTGCTCAGCGGCAAGGTGCGAGTAGGCGAGCGTCCTGCTGTGGCTGCTACACCTCAAAGGGTTTCGGAGCGGGAGGCCGCACCAGCTCAAAGAGTCCCTGAAGCTGCTCCTGTCCAAAAGGTTGCTGAAGCCCCAGCACCCGAGCAAAGGGTGGCCGAACCCGTACAGCAAAGGCCAGTGGCAAGGCAGGAGGCCCCTCCTGTCCGGCCCTTCACCAAACATGATGTGCCCGCCCTGGTTGCCAAACTTACAAAAACTCCTATACTCAGCCAAGTTGCCCTCTCCATACAAGAGGTTGAGCAGGATGATACTACCCTGAAACTTATATTCTCTACAGAGTTCTGTAGGAATACTGCCCAAGATAACATTGATCTGCTCAGCACCCTGATCAAGGAAATTTCCGGCTTTACCGGAAAAACTACAGTCCATTGCGCCGAAGCAGAGCAGACGATTCACAAAGGTGTTGAGGATCCTGTCCTCAGCTCCATCGCCTCCCTATTTCGCGGCGAACTGAAAAACTGACCGAACTAAACTACCAGAGGAGTGATCTATGGATATGAATCCGTTTGAACTGATGAAGAATATGAAGGGTCTCCAAGAGAACATGCAGAAGATGCAGGAGAACCTTCCTAAGATAACCGCAAAAGGGAGTGCTGGAGCGGGGATGGTCGATGTCACCATCAATGGGAAATTTGTCGTCACCGAGGTGAAGATCGCCTCTGAGATTGTCGATCCTGCGGATATAGGCACCCTTGAGGTCCTCATCGCCTCAGCCTTCAATGACGCTTCGAACAAGATACAAGAGAAAATCAAGGACGAAGGCCTCAAGCAGGCCGGACCTCTTGGCTCGCTCATGCCCCAGCTCTGATTATGACAGCACTGGAACAACTGATACAAACTCTCTCACGACTACCTGGAATTGGACCAAAGAGCGCTTCAAGGATCTCATACCACCTGATAAAGACCGACCCTGCCTACAACAGGGTCTTGGGTGAGACCATCGCAACCATCCAGGAACGCATCTTTCCCTGCTCAACCTGTGGCAGCTTCACCGAAGTCGATCCCTGCCCCATATGCAGCGACGTCTCTCGCGACAGAAGCCTCTTGTGCATTGTGGAACAGCCACAGGACATTGTCACGCTGCAGTCCAGCGGAGCCTACAACGGGCTCTACCATGTCCTGGGGGGTGCGATAAGTCCCCTGGATGGAGTGGGCCCTGAGCATCTCTCTTTCTCCAAGATGCTCAAGCGCATAGAAGCAGGCTCCTTCACCGAGCTGATCATCGCCACCAACCCGACAGAGGCAGGTGATACCACTGCCCTCTACATTCGCCATATCCTCAAGGGAAAGCCAGAACTTGCCATCACGCGCCTGGCCAGCGGCCTGCCTATCGGAGGGGACCTGGAGTATGCAGACCGCATCACCTTGGCAAGGTCGTTGCGTGGGCGGGTGGTATTCTAGGGCATTGGAACAGACAAGATACTTTGGCTAAGGACTTGGA
>CAZGOK010000210.1:0-3966 GCA_964527665.1 uncultured Sphaerochaeta sp. | reverse complement strand
GGGTGTAGGTGTGCACATGCTCGGGGCTTTTCACCAGCTCGCAGAACTTCACCAGGTCTGCGCGACAGGCGTCGCTATCGGGGTGGTGCACATCCAGCATCATGGTCTTGTCGCTCTGGACTATAAGGGGTTTGTCTCTCATCGCTGCCTTCCAAATGCGGTGTACCAGAGGTCCAGCACCGTGATGGCCACCATCGCCTCTACGACCACCACTGCCCGGGGACAGATGCAGGGGTCGTGCCGACCTTCTATGAGCAGGTCTGTGGTGACATTGCCCTTGTCCACGGTCTTTTGCCCCAGTCCGATCGATGCTGTAGGCTTCACTGCAGCCTGCAGGATGACCTCCTGGCCGCTGGATATGCCTCCGAGGATGCCACCGCTATGGTTGGAAAGGAAGCCTTCGGAGTTCCTTTGGTCGTTGAAGGCGCTGCCCCGCATGGTGGCACAGGCAAAGCCGTCTCCGAACTGGATCCCCTTGATGGCCCCTATGCTCATCACCGCATGGGAGAGCAGGGCCTCTAGCTTGCCGAAGACCGGCTCCCCTAGGCCTGCTCTCAGGCCCCGGATGCGGCACTCTATGATGCCTCCGATGCTGTCCTTCTCTGATCGGACCTCTTCAATCAGGGATGCCATGAGGAGGGCGGCATCGCTGTCCGGACAGGTGAGGGCGTTGTCACACTTGTCCCAGTCCCGCCTTGTTGCAACGATATGACCCACCTGCACGGTTCCCCCAACGATGGTGATGCCTTTTTGGGCGAGTATCTGCTTGGCAACAGCGCCTGCTGCGACGCGGGCGCTGGTCTCCCTGCCAGAGGACCTTCCCCCCCCACGGATGTCGCGCACCCCGAACTTCTTGTAGAAGGTCCAGTCGGCGTGGCCCGGGCGAAAGACATGCTCCAGGTTGGAGTAGTCGTACGAGCGGTGGTTGGTGTTGTACAGGACCATGGCAAGGGGGGTGCCGGTGGTCTGGCCCTCGTACATGCCGGAGAGGATGACCAGCTCATCCTGTTCGTTTCGCTCGGTGCCAAGGGGATTGCCCCCCGGTCGGCGACGCTTCATCTCGTCTTGCAGCGCTTCAAGGTCCACCTTGAAGCCGCTCTCGATGCCATCGATGATGACCCCCAGGCCTTCGCCATGGGATTCCCCGAATGTGGTGACTGTGAAAGCCGACCCGAAACTATTGTGACCCATGCAGCAACTCCTCAGAAAGTCTGGAAAATAGATAGTGCGCGGTATCGTTGAGACCCGCATAAGGAGATAATTCTATCACAATATCCGATAACTTTCCATAGAGCTCATCCCGATGCGCATAGAGCTCGGCAAAAGACCCTTCGATGTTAAGGGGGTCCAGAAAGGGGGGGACCCCCCCAGCAAGGATCCGCTTGAGCAGGATGCTCTGCTCTACCTTGAGGTAGACCGCCACCCCAGAAGCGTGAATAAGGGAGACCAGGGGCCCGTTGTCACATGCTCCCCCTCCCAGGCTGATGATGGTGTCTTCAGGGTTCATGGCCAGGAATGATTTTAGAGAAGCGGCCTCCTGAGCCATGAAAGCCTCTTTGCCCTCGGCTTTGTAGAGTTGGCGGATGGATGGGAACTCGGGGCGGTCAAGTAGGATGAGGTCGTCGTTGTCGACGCACCTATAGTGCATCCGCTTGGCGACCAGGGTGCCCAAGGAGGTCTTGCCGCTGTGCTTTATCCCACAGAAAAAGATGATGGCCACCCTAAGACCCGTCAAACAGGTCGGTCCACTCACCGCTGTATGCCTTGATGACAGGCTCCCTGGCCGGGACGTTTGCGTAGTAGGACCTCTGGCGCTTCTGCTTGCGTTCGAGGGTGACGCGCTCGGCCTTTGTCTGGTAGCGTGCCTCATAGAGGTTCTTGCGCACCTGCTCAAGGTTGTAGTTTACCTTGACGGTCTTCTTCAGGGCAAAGTGGAAGGTGACGATCATGGCATACCAGAACAGGGAGAGCAGCAGCGGCTGGAAATCCATATAGGTGTAGCGCTCAACCCTGAACGTATCCAGGGATGCGAGTGCGTAGAGGTTCAAGGCGTTGGGCCAGACAAGGAAGAGGGTGACTATAAGCGGCACGACCCAGTAGAGGCCCTGGCGCGAGAAGAGAAACCTGAGAGAAGCTGCAAATGCAAGAAAGTTCAATAACAGACAAACAATGGGTAATCCATACGTCTCGATCATGGTGCCTCCGCTTTCCAAGGGACTATTCCTATGATACCATAGCTACACTATTTGGGGAATAACTATGGAAATGACAAACAACCTTGCAATAGAAGAGCTGCAACAGCGCAAGAACAAGCGTAAGGGGGATGTGCGCGGCGCCTACTACCGCGACACCACTGCGATCATCCACTCATCCCCGTTCAGACGGCTCAAGCATAAGACCCAAGTCTTCTTCGCACCAAGCAATGACCACATCTGCACCCGCATGGAGCACTGCCTGCATGTCGCTTCCATCGCCTCCACCATCTGTCGCGGCCTCGGCCTTGATACGGAGCTGGCATGGGCCATCGGCATGGGCCATGACCTCGGGCACACCCCCTTTGGGCATACAGGGGAGAAGATCATCTCAGCTTTGATGCAGAAAGCGGGCTTCCCCCCCTTTGAACATGAACTGAACAGCTTGCGTGTCGTTGATTTCCTTTCCGAGCATGGACGGGGGCTGAACCTGACCTACGCTGTCAGGGACGGTATAGTCTGCCATAACGGGGAGACCCTGGTGCCCTCGATCATGCCCACCTTTGCCATCCGCGACCTTGAGAATATCCAGAGCCGCAAACAGCTCATTCCCGCCACGTATGAGGCTGCTGTGGTGCGCTTCAGCGACTCCATCGCCTACATCGGCAGGGATTTTGAGGATGCCACCAGACTGAACATCATCAAGGCGGACCAGATTCCACCCCTGGTTGCCAAGCGTCTTGGCAGGACGAATGCCCAGATGATCGACACCCTGGTCAACGACGTCATCGAGCACTCAAACGGCGTTGAGGGCATCTGCTTCAGCGACCACTGCTATGAGGCGATCGAGGCGATGATAGGCTTCAACTATGCACATATCTACAAGAGCCCCTTGTTGGAGGGGTATGAGCGGTACTTTACCCGCCTGATCACGCTGATCGTCGATTACCTTGAGATGCTCATGGCGACCTGCGGCTTTGATGAGGCCCTCTATGCCTTGGAGAAGAATATGCTTGCCATGGGATTTTACCACCACTTGGTAGATATGCGCGAGAGCTACCTCAGTCATGACGGCTGCCTCGATCGCCTTGTCTACGACTATGTTGCAGGGATGAGCGACAACTTCGCCCTGGACTGTGCCAATGAGATCCTCAAGCCCGAGCACCTCAACGACTCCATCGCGCTCTCGCTCACCGGCAAGTGGTTTGATGCCAGATAGTCATTCCAGCTCCTTGCCGAGCTGGCGGATCTCTGCAATGAACTGACCGAGGTCATCGAAGGCCTTGTAAACTGCGGCAAAGCGCACATAGGCGACCAGATTGACCTCCTTGAGCTGCTTGAGTGTCTCATCGCCGATATCCGATGAGGTGATCTCGCGCTTGCTGCCCACCTTGAGCATGATGGCATCCTCAATGTTGTGCAGCAGCGTCTCCACCATGCTTTCGCTGATGTCCAGCTTGTCCGTGCAGGTGCGGATGCCCCTCCCTATCTTGTTCAGGTCAAAGCGCTCGCGCCGACCGTCACGCTTGACGACCATCAGGGGCTTGTCCTCGATGTGCTCGTAGCTGGTGAAACGGTAGCCGCACGTGTTGCACTCGCGCCTTCTTCTGATGGCTGTTCCGCTGGCATTCTGACGGGACTCCAGGACCTTGTCATTCATCTCTTCGCACTGGGGACATCGCATGAGGATCCTCCTGTCACCAGTATAGCGACAAAAAGAGCTCCTTTCAACATCTAGTGGTGTTGTAAGCCTCTATACAGGAGTTACAGGAGG
>CAZGOK010000209.1:0-3991 GCA_964527665.1 uncultured Sphaerochaeta sp. | reverse complement strand
TGAGAGCGACGTTGGCGTTCTGCTCGATGAGCAGGACGGTAACGCCCTCCTCGTTGATCTTCCTTATAATGGAGAAGATGTCCTTCACCACCAAGGGTGCAAGACCTAAAGAAGGCTCATCCATCATGATGACCTTGGGATTTGCCATGAGAGCCCTCCCAACTGCCAGCATCTGCTGCTCGCCTCCTGAGAGGGTTCCGGCAAGTTGCCAGTGTCTCTCCAACAGACGGGGAAACAGTTCATAGACATGTTCAAGGGCCTGCTGCTCTCTCTTCCCGTCCTGAAGGTACCCGCCTATCTTCAAGTTTTCCAGTGTGGTCAGGTTGGGGAATACCCTTCTGCCTTCAGGAACCAGGACAAGGCCCATCTCCACTATCTTGCGGGTGTCCATCCCGTTGATCTTCACCCCATCGTAGAAGATGGTGCCGCTGGTCAGGGGCACCAGGCCCATGATGGAACGCAGTGTGGTGGACTTACCGGCGCCATTGGCGCCGATAAGGGTGACGATCTCGCGCTCGTTGACATCAAAGGAGATGCCATTGAGGGCAACGATACCGCCATAACATACTTTCAGATCACGTATTTCCAATAGACTCATGCTTCTTCAACTCCCAAATATGCCCTGATGACGGCAGGATCGTTCTGAACCTCTTTTGCGGTCCCCTGTGCAATGGTCTTGCCATAGTCGAGCACATAGATCTTGTCCGATATGTCCATGACCAGGTTCATATGGTGCTCGATGAGGAATATGCTAAGGGAGAAGGAATCCTTGATCTCCTGGATGAAGAGCGCGAGCTCCTCAGTCTCCTTGGGGTTCATCCCAGCAGCGGGTTCGTCAAGCAGGAGAAGCTTGGGCCCTGTTGCCAGAGCCCTGGCGATCTCGAGCTTGCGTTGCTTGCCATAGGGAAGAGAAGAGGCCTTCTCATCCCTATGCATATGCAGGTCGACGGTGTGCAGGAGCTTGTCAGCCTCCTGGTTCATCATCAGTTCCTCTGCAGCATTGAGCTTGAAGGTTGAACGCAACATGCCTGCCTTGATATGGCAGTGCCTGGCGATCAGGACGTTCTCAAACACCGTCAGTTCCTTGAACAGCCTGATGTTCTGGAAGGTCCTTGCCATGCCCAGGCGCGTAATCTTATCCGGGGTGTTGATGACCTGCCTTTCGTTCAAGGTCTTGTATGTCCCGTTGTAGATCTTCTTCATCTTCGAGCGGGGGTAGTTCTCCCCAATGACGTGACCGTCGAAGGTCACCCGCCCGTTGGTAGCCTGGTAGCCACCGGTTATGACATTGAAGGCAGTGGTCTTACCGGCCCCGTTGGGCCCGATAAGGGCTGTAATCTTCCCTTCAGGAATCTCTATGTTGAGGTCATCGACTGCTACGACACCGCCAAACTGCATGGTTATATGCTCAGTCTTGAGGAGGATATTGGTCATGCTGCACCTCCGCTGGATTTCTTGGTCCGCCTAAACCGTCCTATGAGACGGTCCCAGCTGAATTCGGTACTGCCCATCAACCCTTTGCGGTAGACAAGTACCACCACCATAAGAAGGATGGAGAATATGACCATTCTGAAGCCGGTTCTGAACAAAGGGACCTGCCAATCTCCGATGAAGAGCGGCTGGTCAAAGAACCTCAACCACCACTCCTTTGCCGCTGTTACCAGGAAGGCACTGATAATACTGCCTGTGACACTTCCGATGCCCCCGATGACCACAATAAGCAGGATGTCGTACGTCAGGGTGATGGAGAAGGTCTTGGCCTCGATGGAACGCATGTACATCGCCAGGAGCCCGCCGGCGATGGCCGAGAAGAATGAACTTACCACAAAACTCATGGACTTGTGTTTGAACAGGTTGATGCCCATCGCCTCCGCTGCTATCTCATCCTCTCGGATGGCCTTGAAGGCCCTTCCGTAGGAGGAGTTTATCAACAGCAGGATAAAGACGATACAGAAGGCCACCACAATGAAAGGTGTCAACAAGGAGGGTATCAAACCCCAGGCCATCTCAGGAAAGTTGGGGATCTTGTTCAGGCCGTAGGAGCCGTTGGTGATCTGGTCGAACTGGGGGGAGGAGAAGATGGCACGCACAATCTCCGACAGCCCCAAGGTAGCAATGGCGAGGTAGTCGCTCTTCAGCCTGAGAACCGCAACCCCAACAATGGCCGCGATACCGGCGGCAAGCAAGCCTCCCAGCAGCAGGGCGATAAAGGGAAAGACACTCTGCACAAAGGCAGGGGAGTCGGCGACCATCATCTTCAAAGCCCTGATACCCGGGTGCACCCCATTCATATAGTAGACACCGTCAAGGCTCTTGACTGGAATGATGAGGATGGCGGTGGTATAGGCACCGATGGACATGAAGCCCGCCTGTCCAAGACTGAACAGTCCGGTAAAGCCGTTGAGCAGGTTCATGGAGACAGCTACAAGGGCAAAGATGACGCCCTTTTGCAGCACTGATACAAGCATGCCGTTCTGGAGGCGGTTGGCACTCAGCCAGTAGAGGAAGACGACAAGCAAGGCAAAAGCTATGGTGGTTAGGAGGGTATTTCGTTTAATCTTCATGGCTACACTTTCTCCACATTCTTTTCACCGAAGAGGCCGGTCGGTTTTACGAGCAACATTATTATCAGCAGCAGGAAGGTAAAGGCATCGGAGAATGTCGAATAACCGAGGGCTATGAGCAGCGTCTCTACGATGCCGATGAAAAAGCCTCCTACCACAGCACCTGGGATGTTGCCGATGCCTCCGAAGACGGCGGCAACAAAACACTTCAAGCCGGGCAGGGTACCCGAAAAGGGGGTAACCGACATGCGGTCGGTGAAGTAGAGGATCGACCCTATTCCAGCTAGTAGGGACCCGATGGCAAAGGTGACTGAGACAATGCGGTTGATGTTGATGCCCATCAGCTTGGCAGTCTCAAAGTCCTTGCTGACAGCACGCATGGCCATGCCGGTCTTGGTCTTGTTGACCAGAATCATCAGGATGACAACCAGCACAATGGTGAGGACGGGGGTAAGGAGGGTGACAAAGGAAGCGCTGAGCTCCCCTACCCGGAAGATTCTCTTGAGATAGGGCAGTTCAGGATAGCCACGGGGAATAGCGGTAAAGACGTAGGTGGAGAGGTTCTGCAAGAGGTAGGAGACACCGATGGCGCTTATCATGATGGACATGCGCGGAGCGTTGCGAAGCGGCTTGTAGGCAAACTTCTCTATACCTATCCCCATCACCGTGGTGGTAACCAGGGTGATGATGATGGCCACAGGCCAGGGAAAGCTGGCTAGGGCGAATATCATGAAATAGCCGGCCATCATGAAGATGTCTCCATGGGCGAAGTTGATCAGACGTAGGATGCCGTACACCAGCGTGTAGCCGATGGCGATCAGGGCGTAGGCTCCTCCAAGGGAAATTCCTGTCAGGCAGTGCTGCAGGATGGTTGTCATACTCATCAGAAGTTCTCCATATCCGAACGTGGTGTTCCCAGTGAAGGAGAACGGTTCGCTTTTCGATGGGGTTAGGGCCAAGCTGATAGTAGCATGGGTTTGGCCAGGGGGACAATCAAGAAAAGAGAGATTACCAGATCAAAGGAAAAGCACAAACAAACAAATAGTATAGAAAGATAGCGGCAACCAACTCTCTTGCGCCCTTCACTACCAACCTGACAGTCAAAAACAAGCAAAAGATAAAAACAAGGACCTTAAAGAATTAGCACTCCACCTAAAATTGGGCAGATGCCTGTAGGCAAGGCATGTCGGGATGGTCGCCCACCCCGACACAACCTAGAACATAGATTTACTGAACACTGACGGTCTTCAGGAACTTGAACTGGCCGTCCTTGACTGTCTTGATGAATGCCATATCCTTGTCGGCATCACCATTGGAATCAAAGGTAATCTTGCCTGTCACACCTTCAACAGAGACACCGGCAAGGGCATCGCGAATGGCAGGACCCTTGGTGGAGTTAGCCTTTTCGATAGCCTTCAGGGCTGTGA
>CAZGOK010000208.1:0-4014 GCA_964527665.1 uncultured Sphaerochaeta sp. | reverse complement strand
CTGACCAACTGGTCCATCTACCTTAACAAGAAGGTTTTCAAGAGTGCAGGTCTTAATCCTGAGACCGACTATCCCAAGACCTGGGAAGAGATGGCTGACATCTCCGAGAAGCTTGTCATCCGTGATGGTGACATCCTTATTCGCCGTGGATTTGATTTCAGGTATCCGTACTATCTGACATTCTTCGTTCCTATGGTAGAACAGCTTGGTGGTGACCTGCTGAGCGTCGATGGAAAGAAAGCCATCCTAGGTGACGATGCCTGGATTAAGGCCCTTACCTACATGAAGGAGTGGGGACCAAGCGGACGTAACCTCGGCTCACCTACCTACAAGAACGCCCGTAACCTGTTCAACAAGGATAACAACGATATTGCCATGGCCCACACAGGTCTCTACCAGGAAGGTAGAATTGAGAAGGACAATCCTGAATTCTTCAATAGTGGCGAGTGGATGGTCATCCCGTACCCCGTGTTTGAGAATTCAGTGAGAGACGTAGCTGCCTGTTACTATGGTCACTTCTTCATGGTCAATGCTGACTCTTCCCCTGCTGTTCGCAAGGCTGCCTGGAAACTCTCCGGCTTCCTGCTCAGCCATGGTGAGGACTACTTGACCCGTGGTGGAAACATCATCCAGCCTACCAAGGCCCTGTTTGCTTCCGACACCTTGAAGAATATGCCCTACAGCCAGGTCTTCATCGATGACATGAACCGTTCCCACATGATTTACTACGGAGAGAACTCCGCACAGATTCAGTCCTTGATCCGTAATGCTGTTGAGTCAGTCATGCTCAGTGGAGTGAGCCCAGAGAAGGCCCTTGCCACCCTCAGAGCTTCTGCACAAGAAATTCTTGACGAACAATATTAAGTAGGTAGAGTGTTCTGCCGGCTTGTCCGGCAGAATCTCATTCTCTTTAGCTTCTTGTTTCTCTTTGTTAGTATTTCTTCATTATTCATTGGTTATATCAATCTTTCATCCTTTGTATGCATCAACATCATTTCTAAACATTACCTGCTTGAGCTTGTCTATAGGCTCAACGTAGTCTGCATCACACACACTGTGGGCAATTCTGTCCGCTCTCTAGGAGAGACTCTATGGGTTCCAAGAAAAGTTTCAGTATTGAGAAGAAACAGGCACGTTGGGGTATTGCTTTTGTAGTCCCTTCCTTGGTTTTCTTCTCTGTTTTTAATTTTTATCCTATTTTGAATGCTTTTTATATGAGCTTCTTCAACAGGATGGCTTTGAGCAAAGCTCCACCTAAGTTTATTGGATTTGACAACTATCTGCGTCTGTTCAACCCCGCTACGGCCAGCAATGAGCTCTCTTTTCTCAACTCGCTTAAATCGACTATGGTATTCACCTTGGGTACCTTCATTCCCCTTCTGATCCTGAGCCTCATCATTGCTGTGTTCATCAGTTACCTCTCCAGCAACAAGACGAAGAAGTTTTTGCAGATAGCTTACTATTGCCCTGCAATTCTTTCCTCTGTGGTAGCCGCTACCATCTGGATGCTTATTTTTGACCCAAGAGGCTTGGGAAACCAGTGGATGAACGCCCTCATGAGGACTCCGGGAACCGACCATCGTTGGCTGGTAGACCCCATCATGGAGCAGGTCTCTACGATGGTGATCTATTTCTGGAAGTATATAGGGTACTTTGTCATCCTGTTCATAACAGGCCTTGCCTCCATTCCCCCAACCATCTACGAGGCATCGACAATTGACGGTGCCAACAAATGGCAGAATTTCTGGAGGATAACCCTTCCTCTGCTCAAGCCCACAGTCGTGCTGGTCTCAGTAATGGCGATGCTGCAGTGTCTGAAGACGTTCGGCACCCAGTACATGCTCTACTCAAATGGGGCTCCAAGGGCTCCCATCAACGTCATAACGTTCAATATCTACATAACAGGTATCCAGCAGCAGTACCTCAGCAGGGCAAGTGCCATGAGTGTTGTGCTGTTCATCCTTATGCTCAGCCTGACCTTGGTCCAGTTCAAGACCACCAAGAGCGAGAAAGTGGAGTATTAGGAGAAGATGATGCAAAAACCAAAAACCATAACACTGCCCAAAATACTGATGTCACTCTTCCTGTTTGGCATGCTTCTCTTTACCCTGATGCCTATCGCCTTCATGATAACGGCATCGATGATGAGCTCGCGACAGATAGTTAGGATGCCGTTCAACTGGATCCCAGAGGGTTTGCAGTGGAAGAACTTCACCAAGGCCATCATGGGAAACGATGGGACCTATATCTTCCTTCGAAACATTGCCAACTCCCTGATAGTCAGCATAACTGTAGCAATAACGACAGTCATGCTTGCTGCACTCACCGGGTACGGGCTTGCCAAGTTCAAGTTCAAGGGAAGGAACACCGTCTTCATGATGATCATGGCGACCATGATGATCCCGTTTGAAGCGATCATGATCCCTTTGTATATGGTGGTTATGGTCCTGCACATCCAGAACAGTTACATAGGACTCATCCTTCCCTTCCTGGTCAGTGCCTTCGGCATCTTCCAGATGAAGCAGTACCTGACGACATTTCCCACTGAGTTCCTTGACGCTGCGCGTGTGGACGGCATGGGTGAGTTTGGCATCTTCGCCAAGATAGTATTTCCCAACTGCAAGCCTGTGATCGCAACCCTTGCCATCCTCTCCTTCAGGGCGCAGTGGGACAACCTCTTATGGCCCCTGTTGGTAAGCCAGAGTGACAAGATGAAGACCATTCCCCAGTACATTTCCAACTTTGCGTTGGAGAGAAGTACCGACGAAGGGGCAATGATGGCAGCAGCTTTGCTGGCATCGATACCAATGTTCTTGCTTTTTATGTCCCTTACCAAGTACTTTATAGGTGGCTCGGCTGTTTATGAGTCAAGGAAGGGTTAAGTATGTATGACAGAATCTGTACCGATATCTATAATAGTGATCCTCTATTTGCCTCTCTGCTGGACATTTGTCCGGATCTGGAGATGTTCCCGCCCCTAGGTACCCTGCCTTTCAACCGGTATCTGCTGGTTTCCAAAAACCAACAGAGCATCATCAGGGCAAGGCAGATGGGCATAACCAGCGCATCCCCCAATCCTGAGCTCAAGGCGGACCTGCTTGTAAAAGAGGCCAAGGACCTTCGCTCCTACCTCTCCTTCATCAATGACCCGACAGAAGGGTGTGACCTGTTTATCTTTGATATGGGAAATGTGGTGGTCAAGAACATCCACATGCTGGGAAAGATCTCCCGGCGTCTGGGCCTCGACAAGGAGGAGTTCAAAGCTGATTACCGCAATTATGACTTTGCCATGATGGACGGCACCCTGCCCATAGAGGACTATTGGGAGCATGTCAGGGCCAAGTTCGGCGTCAAGGTGGAGGGAAATCCTTTTGCCAAGGATTTCAACCCGCACTTCAATACTGAGGTGGTTGACCTTATCAAGGGTCTCAGGTCGAAGGGCAAGCGCGTAGTGTGCGGATCGAACACCTTTGCACCCCACTGGGACATCCTGGAGAGGATGGGAGCACTTGCAATCTTTGACAAGAGCTATGCATCCCATGAGATGGGAGTCTCCAAGCCTTCCAGGCAGTTCTTTGAGCATATCCTGAAAAAGGAGAAGGCTGAGGCGGCAAAGACCTACTTTGTGGATGACTACGAGGAGAACATAGTCCTGGCTTCCACGATGGGGATCAAGTGCCTGCTCTACGCTGACGGCCTTGAGAAGAGTGCCTCCCTCAAGTTGGAAGAGGCTTTCGGCCTCTGATGGGAAGCGATGGGTGTGTAGGGCAAAGATAGCACCTCTATCCCTTGAATGAAGTAGCAAAAAACCTGCATCTCTACCTTGGGATGCAGGTTTTTTGTTTGGGAGTGCTTAGTCCACACATCCTCATTTTTCAGAGCTGAAGTTTCTTCGTAGCCTCTTGTAACCCTTGCATGATAGGAGCCGCTATTTCTTCGGGAAAACCCTGAGGAAGCTTTGCTGTCACTTGATCTGTCACAGTAGGGAGGCTCTGCACTATTTCACTGATGATA
>CAZGOK010000207.1:0-4029 GCA_964527665.1 uncultured Sphaerochaeta sp. | reverse complement strand
ACGACCATAGAGGAAGCAGAACTGCTCTCTCAAGCAATAGAGACAACATATAGGGAGCTAGCATGAAAGATTCAACACTATACCTCGTACGACTCGGTGAGATATCACTCAAGGGTCAGAACCGTGACTTTTTCGAAAAAAGACTCAAGATGAACATCAAGGCAAAACTCAAGCCATATCGCAACTTCGTCTCCAAACAGAAAGGTCGCCTCTACTTTGAGATCACCAACGAATGCCCCGAAGAACAGGCTCTCAGAGCCTTCAAGACCACCTTTGGGGTGGTAGGGTTCTCCAAGTGCATCAAGTGTGAAAAGGACATTGAGGTTATCAAGAAGCATGCTGCTCTTCTGATACAGCAAGAGCCGTTCGCTTCTGGAACAGGAACCTTCAAGAGCGAGAGCCGGCGGGCTGACAAGCAGTTCCCGATGAGTAGCTATGAGATAGACTGTGAACTCGGTGGGGTTGTCCTTGATGCCTACCCTTCCATGAAGGTCAACGCCAAGTACCCTGAAAAAACCATCTATTGTGAGATACGCGACAAGGCATACCTGTACACCTCCCCCATGCCAGGGCCTGGAGGACTGCCGGTCAGTACGGCAGGGAAAGGCATGCTGTTGCTCAGCGGCGGCATAGACAGCCCTGTGGCCTCATATCGTATGGCACAGCGTGGATTGAAGCAGGAATGCATCTACTTCCACGCAGCGCCCTACACCAGCGAGCAGGCCCTTGATAAGGTAGCGAAGCTAGCCTCTCTCATCGCACCCTATCTGCAGGGAACAAGGTTGCACGTAGTCTCCTTTACCGCAGTGCAACTCTGGATACGCGACCATAGCCCAGAGGACGAACATACCCTTATGTTCCGAGCCGCCATGATGAAAGTTGCCAATGCGATATCCCTGATGCAAGATGGAACAGCCATTGTCACCGGCGAGGCCCTCAGCCAGGTTGCGAGCCAGACCCTTGAAAGCATGGCTTTCACCGACAGCATGAGCGATCAATTGGTCCTGCGTCCGCTTGTGGGAATGGACAAGGAGGAGATCATGGATGTTGCCAAAAGGATTGGTACCTTTGAGACCTCCATCCTCCCCTATGAGGACTGCTGCATTATCTTCAGCCCCAGACATCCGCTGGTACGACCTGACAAGAAGAGTGTGACCCATCATTATGAGCTTATGGAGATAGAAAGCTTGCTGGAAAAGGCGATCGAGGATGTCCAAACCATTGATTTTGACTTTGCTGGTAACCGTAAAGAGTAATTGTATCTAGACACTTTCTAGAAATGTGTATAAAACTAATGATATTCACTATTATAAAGGGTGAATATTGAGTATTGTTGCTGTACTTCGGAGGCATTTCGGTGAGAATCGGATTAGATGTTGGCTCCACCACGATGAAGAGCGTGGTCCTTGATGATACTGGTAATCTTATACATTCGCAGTATACCCGTCATTTCTCACAGATTCGGGAGACTGCAGTCACCTTATTGTCTGCAATCCTGCAAGAAATTGGCGAAAGAGATATTTCCATAAGCATTTCCGGCTCTGCCGGAATGGGCCTTGCCCAGAACCTGGACCTCAGCTTTGTCCAGGAGGTCTATGCAACCCGTCTTGCTGTGAAGCACTACCTTCCCAGCAGTGATGTGGTCATAGAACTCGGAGGAGAGGATGCTAAAATCCTTTTCCTCGGGGACCAGATGGAAGTGCGCATGAACGGTACCTGTGCCGGAGGAACCGGTTCCTTCATCGACCAGATGGCATCGCTACTCCATGTCAGCCAGAATGACATGGACACCCTCTCAGAGAAGGCAACACAGATTTACTCCATAGCATCGAGGTGTGGCGTCTTCGCCAAGAGTGATGTACAGCCCCTGCTCAACCAAGGAGCTGCAAAAGAGGACCTTGCCCTCTCCATATTCTACTCTGTTGTCAACCAGACCATAGCGGGCCTTGCCCAAGGACGCCCCATCAAGGGACAGGTAGTCTATCTCGGAGGGCCCCTAACCTTCTTCCCACAACTGCGCAAAGCCTTTGATGCGACCCTCAAGCTTGAGGGTATCTTCCCAGAGAACTCACTCTACTTTGTAGCCCTGGGTACTGCCTTGGCCCCTAACGAGAAAAAGATATCCCTGAAAGAGCTTATTCATATCGTCGAACACACCAAAGTACAGGCTACCTACACCTCCATCCCTGCCCTGTTCAAGGATGAAGCCGAGTATACTCTCTTCAAGGAGAGGCATGCTCTCTCCAAGCTTGCCTATGGCGACCCATCGACCTATGAAGGCGAAGCCTTCGTGGGAATCGATGCAGGCTCCACCACCGTCAAGCTCTGTGTCCTCGACGGTGATGGCAAGGTCCTGCATACACGCTACCAGGGCAACAATGGCAACCCAGTCCAGCTGATCAAGGAGTTCCTCACCTCCTTCATGGTTACCTATCCCAACATTTCCCTAGTAAAGGGTTGCTCCACCGGATACGGGGAACACCTCATCCAGCAAGCCTTCGACCTAGAATACACCCTAGTTGAGACGATGGCCCACTACACCAGTGCCAAGGCCTTCAATCCCCTGGTCGACTTCATCATCGATATCGGAGGGCAGGATATCAAGTGCTTCAGGATTGTCGATGGGGTTATTGATGATATCTTTCTCAATGAGGCATGCTCTTCAGGCTGCGGATCCTTCTTGCAGACATTCTCCAACGCCTTGGGCTATACCCCCGAGGAGGCAGCCCGCATGGCCATCGGAGCTCAGCATCCGGTTGACCTGGGAAGCCGATGCACAGTCTTCATGAACAGTTCTGTAAAGCAGGCACAGAAGGACGGTGCCACGGTACCGGACATCTTTGCAGGTCTTGCCATCAGCGTGGTAAAGAACGCACTGTACAAGGTCATACGATCGACTGACCCCTCGATGCTTGGACAGCACATCGTAGTACAGGGCGGTACATTCCTCAATGATGCGGTGCTTCGCTCCTTTGAAATGGAACTGGGTGCAGAGGTTGTTCGTGTCCAGGAAGCGGCCCTGATGGGAGCCTACGGGTGTGCCCTCTATGCAAAAAAGATGCACCGGAATGTACCCCTAGGCACGACACTCCTACAGCTTGATGCCTTACAGCATTTTACCCATACCACCAAGACCCTCCACTGCAAGGGGTGCACCAACTACTGCCTCTTGACCGTCAACCGCTTCGACCACGAGCGCAAGCTGATAAGTGGCAACAAGTGTGACCGCATCGTAAAGCCCGAGAGTTTCATCAGTGACCCCAAGGAACTGAACATCTATGCCTTCAAGCAGCAGTACCTTGCCCGCTTCAAGCCGGTAAAGAACCGGAGGGGCAGGATAGGACTTCCCTTCCAGCTGAACTTCATGGAACAGCTGCCCTTCTGGCATACCTTCTTCTCGCACCTTGGTTTTGAGGTTGTGGTCTCACCTCCCTCTACCCGTCAGACGTACCTGGATGGTCAGTCGACCATCTCCAGCGATACGGTCTGCTATCCAGCCAAGCTGATGCACGGCCATATACAGTATCTCCTGGACGAGGGTGTGAAGACCATCTTCTACCCCTGCAGCAGCTACAATATCGACGAGCATAAGGGAGATAACCATTTCAACTGTCCAGTTGTCGCCTACTACCCCGAGGTCTTGAAAAACAATATCCCCGATCTTAACAATGAGGGCGTCACCTTCATCAGTGACTACCTCTCCCTCGCCGACCGATCCTTCCTTCCCAAACGGCTCTATGCCGTCCTGGGCAAGAAGTATGACCTTACCAAGAGAGAGATACAACAAGCGTGCAAACGTGGGTTCGAGGCGTATGCAACATACCTCAAGGCAATAAGGACCCAAGGCGATACCATCATAGAGAATGCAAGGGCAAAGAAGTGGCCCATCATTGTGCTTGCTGGCAGACCCTACCATCTGGATAGTGAGGTCAACCATGGTATCGACCAACTGCTTTTGCAGTGCGGGTGTGCCATCATCAGCGAGGACAGCGTTGCCTACAAGATGAAGAAGGAGGAGCGCAAGGTCCT
>CAZGOK010000206.1:0-4043 GCA_964527665.1 uncultured Sphaerochaeta sp. | reverse complement strand
TTTGACATGAACCAGGCAGACTATCGCCCTGGGGTGAAGCTCTTTGTCAAGCGCGTCTACATCACCGACGATGACAAGGAACTGCTCCCTGTCTATCTGCGGTTTGTCCGCGGTATCATCGACAGTGAGGACCTCCCCTTGAACGTAAGCCGCGAGATCTTGCAGCAGAATCGTGTGATGTCCTCCATCCGCAACGCTTCGGTGAAGAAGCTTCTCTCTGAGTTCCAGAAGATCAGCGACCAGAACCCTGATATGTATGCCACCTTCATCGAGCAGTACAACCGTCCCCTGAAGGAAGGGCTCTACTCCGACTATGCAAACAGGGATTCCCTGCTTGAACTGGTCCGGTTCAAGTCCTCCACTGAAGAAGGGTATGTCAGCCTCGCCTCCTACAAGGAGCGCATGAGCCCCGATCAGAAGAGCATCTACTATGTCACCGGAGGCAAGGAGTCAACCCTGAAGGCCAGCCCCCTTTTGGAAGCCTATCGCAAGAGGGGCTTTGAGGTCCTGGTCATGAGTGACGACATCGATGATATCGTTGTCGGATCGATCGGAACCTACAAGGAACTCCCCCTGAAGGCCATCAACAAGAGTGGCGCGGTGGATGACCTCAAAGGTGACGATGACCCAGTGGAAAAGACCAAGGAGTCCAAGAAGCTGGTCAAGAAGATCAAGAAGGCCCTTGGCGACAAGGTCAAGGACGTCGTGGTCTCTTCCCGCCTGGTAGAGTCTCCGGCAGTGGTTGTTGTAGATGAGAATGACCCCTCAGTGCAGATGCAGCAGTTGCTCAAGAGCATGGGCCAAGGTGACTTTGAGGACGCCAAGCCGATTCTCGAAGTAAACATCGAGGACCCCATGGTCAAGAAGATCGAGGAGAGCGATGATGACGAGTATGTCGCCGACCTTTGCTCGGTCTTGCTAGACCAGGCCTTGCTTGCAGAGGGCGTCATGCCTAAGGATCCTGTAGCCTTTACCAAGAAGCTGCACTCCTTGCTTTCACGATAATAGAACGGCTATGTGCAAAAGCAGGGGGAGGGTTTCCTTCCCTTGCTTTTTTAATACCCCGGTGGTAGGGTTTTATAACCGCTCTGAATAAGGATGGATTTTAAATGCTTTCAACTATTATGGCTTTTGCAAGTGAGACAGCCCCCGAGGCTGCTGCAAAAAGCGGCAATTTCTTCTCGCAACTGATGGTTAATCTCCATGAATGGGCCCAGTTGGAACCCGTTGCTTTTCTCATAACCCTGGGAGGAGGACTTCTGATAGTCCTGATAGGAAAGATACTCGTTGCCTGGCTTAAAAAGGTGCTCAAGCGAGCTTTTTCCCGTTCGAAGAAGATTAATGACCTCATGGGCCGTTTCCTGCTGCAGCTGGTGAATATCGTCGGATGGATATTCCTCGGCATCGCATTCCTGCAGCACATGGGTTTGGATATGGGTCCCTTCCTTGCAGGCTTGGGGATCACCGGTGTCATCCTTGGTTTTGCCTTCCAGGAGACCATAGGAAACCTGCTCAGCGGCGTGATGATCGTCATGAACGCACCCTTCAGGATCGGTGACTATATCGATGCCGGTTCATACTCCGGAACGGTAAAGGACATGGATATGATCTGTGTCATCCTCGCAACTCCAGACAATAAGAAGATTACGATGTCCAACCGCCTTGTATGGGGTAGTCCCATCATCAACTACTCCGACATGGAGAGAAGAAGGGTGGACATGATAGTAAGCGTCCCCTATGGCTCGGATGTGCAGACGGTGAAAGGGGTGATCACCTCCATCTTTGCCGGCTATGAGGAGATTCTTCCTGACCCTGCCCCCACCATTGAGGTGAGCAAGCTCAGTGCTTCTTCGGTGGACTTCATTGCCCGTCCATGGACCAAGCCTGCAGACTATTGGAAAGTCTATTGGCGCTTCCAAGGCGAGCTTTGCTCCCGCCTTGCAGAGGTCGGTCTCTCCGTTCCTTTCGAGCAGCTCGATCTTCACATCATCGATGCCCCTAAGGCAATTGAGGCGGCAATACCCAAGAAGCAGGGGTAACAGATGAATTCAAGAGACCCTTCCCGATAGAAAAAACGTTAAGATAGCAGAGGATGCAAATTATCAGAGCATGTATGATATGTGTGCTTAAGAGAGAGCAAAGCGACCGGGATCCCGGTCGCTTTGTTCTCTCTTTCCCTACTACATACAGAAAGAAAATGGTGTGCAGAAAGGATTCCATCTTGCTCTGATAGAGTAAGACGGGTTCCACTGAGCCTCTTTAAACTACTGGCTGGTGGATTTGCAAGTAGGGAAAAGTATCACAATCGCCTACTTGCCTCTCTTTTCCTACTTCTCTATTTCGTCCACTTCCGTTTCTTTGCAGTATTTGGTGACCAGCGAGCAGAACTCCTGGGCATCGGAGAGAATGAATGTGCCCAGGGTTGATTTGGGCTTCCAGCTTCGCGAACCGAACAGCAGCGTTATCACCCGGTCCTTGGTCTCAAGCTCTACTGTGATGTTGGTCCACTTCCCATCGTCTAGGGTATCGTACCCCGCCTTGCAGGAGAGCATATGGTCAAAGGGGATGAGGTAGAAAGCATCCTTGAGTGTTATCCCCACCTTCTTCTTCCCATGGTCGAAGGTGAGCAGGATCCCCTCATTGAGGTCGTTGATGTACCCATGTTTCTCAGTAAAGTCCAGCTGGCGCTTCTGCATCTCCTTGAAGGTCTTGTTTTCAAGTAGAGCAAGGGTCTGTTTGAAATCTGCAACAGCCTGCTTCTTTTTCTTCCTCCCAATGGTCAGGTTGTAGAGATTGAATAGGGTCAGCAGGATGAGGAATGCCAAAAGAATATATTGCAACAGGTTCATGAAAAGCCTCCTTGAGGACAATAGCAAGAGGGGAGCTGGTTTGTAAAGCCATGCTTGCCTCTTCTGTCTTTGTGTAGGAAGTTTTGACTTGTTGGAGTATTTCTTCTACGATATAGGAAGGGGTAGGGTTCGTCAGGGAGATTCTTCATACCTGCCCCCAAAGGGAACAGCTATGAAAAGCGTTGTACTTATCCATACGGTAAAGAGTGTCTATGAGACCTTCGAGAAAGATCTCAGGGCTGTGGCTGGTGATGTCAAGATCTATAACATGGTTGATGAGTTCCTTCTCTCAGACTCGCTGGAGCGAGGGCTCTTCAGCACTGAAAATAGCATGCGCCTGATGCACGACCTCTCAAGTGCACAGCTTACCAGCTCTGATCTCATTGTGGTCACCTGTTCCTCCCTCACCCCTGCTGTAGTTGCGGCAAGGCCCTTCTTTAGCACACCCATCATCGCCATCGATGATGCGATGTGCTCCTTGGCAGTAAAGCAGGGCAGCAGGATAGTCGTATTGGCTACAGCCGAATCGACGGTACGTCCCACGCTAAAGAAACTGGAGGAGGAAGCCATGCTGCAGGACAAGAAGATTCAACTCACTTCACTGTGTTGTCCTGAAGCCCTGGTCCACCTCAGGGCTGGGGAGAAGTCCGAGCATGACAAGCTGGTCCTTGAGATGGCGGGGAGGGTTACCGACAGCGACACCATTGTGCTTGCCCAAGCATCAATGGCACATCTCCAGGATTTGGTGCAGGAACAAAGTAAGATACGAACCCTTGCTTCCCCTCAGCTCTGCATACAGGAAGTGGCCAGACTGTTGGGCACTTCCTGAAGAGAGATCTCACGCCTAGGGTAAAAGGGTCTCGGTTGTCGATTCGAAGTAGAATAAGAAGTTCTTATTGCTCACGATTCTTAGGAGAAACACATGGACCAGAGAGAAAAAGCATATGCACTGATCAACAATTGGAAAGGTGATGCCTATGTGCATGGCCTTGGCGTACTTGACCAGATTGGCCTTATCGCCAAGGGTTTCGGCAAGAGGGCATTGGTGGTAGCAAGCACCACCACCACTATGGAGCCTATTGCCGAGCGAGTCCTTTCCTATCTCAAGGAAGCAGGTGTTGAGCTTGTAGGTTCTGTCATTGCACCCAGTGCAAAGCCCAATGCCCCCCGTGAGGATGTATACCGCCTTGAGTC
>CAZGOK010000205.1:0-4099 GCA_964527665.1 uncultured Sphaerochaeta sp. | reverse complement strand
AGAAAGAAGGCCTACGGTACCCTAATCCCCTGTATTGTATGAAGAGAAACAAAAAATATAGGGCCTACAGCATTTGACTGAACTCAACCTTTTCCCTATTGGGTCCTTCAATGGTAAAGAAGCGCACCCCGTTCTTCCAGAATGGAAGGCTTTGGATCCCATCCTCAAGGATGGGGTAGCCAAGTTTCCCAATCTCAGCATAGGTTGCCTCGATATCAGTGACATCCAGGGCAATATGGTCAATGGAGCCATGCTCCATTGCGCCCTGATAGTTCTGGTAGGTCTCGATCATCACCTGCTTTAGCTGGAGGAACGCAACTTCCTCACCCTTGTTGTTCACCTCATACGCCTTTTCAAAGCCCAGGCTCTGGTAAAAGTCGAGGGTCTTTTCTAGATTGTTTGTTGGAATGCCTATGTGTTGCAGCCCAGTAATGTATGTTGCTAGTGCCATACTATCCTCCTATCTGTTGGTAGCGAAATGCTGTGAATAAAAAACCATTATCTTTTCCTTGAAAGCATGTTCCCCTATCTGGACTGCACAGCCCAAGAGAGAACCGATAGCAGCTTCTTCCAAGAAGGGAGAGATCCTGACAGGCAGGCCAAACTCTTTCGCAAGCAGCTGTAGCATCAAGGGGTTCTTGCGCACAGCATTGCCACTTGCCACAAGGAAGGGAACCCCTTCCATGCTAATTGCAGGGGTATGCAACTCCCTCGCTATCCCTTCAAGGAAAGCTCGGGAAAGGTTTGCAAGGGTGAAGTTATGCGTATCAATATCTGAAATATTCCCACATTGGTCAGATTCAGTATCACCCCGACTGCCCAAGAACTGTGTATCAACCAAAAGGGGATGCTCAGGATTGGCATGCAAGGCAAGACGGTCGAGTGTCAGATACACCTCTTTGTCTGTAACGGAAAAGCCAAAATCATGGAGCATCCTTTTACAGAAGTCCTTGAGATAGACATAGGCCCACCCCCCACAGAGGCTTGCGTAGACCTCCAGGTAGTCAGAGCCCAGAAGGGGACGTACCTCTACTGAGGGCGAAGCATTTTCCCTTTCTCCCAAAACAGAAAGTTGCCCCCCTGTACCGATATTGACCACCCCTGCATTGCAGAAACCTGTAGAGCCAAGGAAGCTTGCCTGGTTATCCCCAATGGGAGAACAGACTTGTACAGATGAAGGCAAGAGCAATGATTTCGCAACTGAAGGAAGCACCACCCCCACAGGCGTGCACGAAGGGACGACTGGGGGGAACAGGGAGAGAGGGATTCCAAGCTCTTGCAATTGAGGTGCATTCCAACATTTCGCATGGATGTCAAACACTCCAAGGCTTGAGGCAATGCTTTCATCTAGTGAGTAACAGCCTGAGAGCTTGCCCATGATGAAGGAAGCTATGGTACAGACATGTAACGCTTCATAGTGGTGCGATGCCTCTTCCTGTAGCAAGGCTACAAGAGTCCTGCCCCCATAACCTTTCTGCAACAGACATCCGTTGCTCTGTTTGAAGGATTTGCTACTACCCAGGACCACAGGCCTTGCATCACGCCAAGTGATGAGGTTCGTATGGGGTTTTCCTGCTTCATCGAGTAGGATGATGCCATGTACCTGGGCTGTTATTGCAATGAAGGAGACAGATGAGAGGTCTTTCATCTGGGTGAAAAGGCTCTGTACGATAGTCCAAGTCTTCTCTGGGTCCTGTTCATGCTTATGCTCATCAGGGAGCAGGACTTCTGAGTCGTTGGCCTCTGTTGCAGTCTGAATCACCTCCATGGTTTTGAGGTCAAACTGTACCAGGGTTATCTTTGAAGTGCCAATATCTATTGCTAGTGCTTGGGCTAGTGATTGTGCTTTAGGTTTATTCATGGTCCTTGAAGGATACGCCTACCCATTTTGAATTGTCAATGAAAGAATTGAAAATTACTTGGGTGAAGTTCTTGATGGTGAAGCATGAGAGCATTGTGATACCTCAGTTGGACTGTTCAAGACTTTACGTGAAGACTGCCTAGGTGACAGGTGCCGCTACTATTTTATGCACTTATTCTTTTTAACATTAAGGATTTTCCAATGGAGAAGAGGCTGTTCTTGGATTTTCTTTTGGAGGTCCAAGTCATCTGTTAGAAGAGAGGCATTGATGATCCCTTCATCCAATAGCATATTTAGAAAGAGTTGTTCCTTTTCTGTGAAAGACAACAGAAGTTGTAAATCTCTTCTACATATGTCAACCAATTGTTTCCCATACATTTCTTCAGTCTGACCATCTAAGAGTGAAAAACCATGTAATACCGGAAGGAGTTTTCTTCCAATATCTTGAGACTCTACGGTGACTGATTCAAGGGATATTGTCCTCCAGTCAAGGCGATTCATACCACCATATACAACAAAAGCTGTTCGTAGCAGGTGCGTGTCTAGTGTTTGTGAGTCAAATATTTGCTGTGTATCATACAGATCTCTAACCTGTGTGCGAGCTAGGAGCGCTGCCAGTTTACCGGCAGTCAATTCATGTTTCTCAAGAACTGGGATTTGTATAGCTTGATATGCTCCAAGCTTGATGGAATCCATGAGGGCAGGCTTCCAGAGGGGTTGACGATACATGAAATTGAAATCGACTTCTAGATTTCCACTCTGTCCAGTATAGCTAGTATAGGAGAGTCTCCATTTACCCCCAGCATGTTCGGTGGGTACCCGTTTGACAGTAAATCCTTCCCTTGAAAATACGGCATGGCAGGCCTGTTCTATATTAGGTCTGTCATCCAACATTTTTTCACGGTCTAATTCTCCAATGTAGTTAAGGTCGATATCCACAGACAACCGGGGTAAGTTAAAGAGAAATAAGTTCAAAGCAGTCCCCCCTTTCAGTACCCACTTACCCTTAAGGAAAGGATGGGTATTCATAGCTTGCAGAAGACGTAAAAGGTGCAAGACCTTCTCAATCATAATTGGGTTGAATCCCCTTTTTCTAGAAATCTCAAGAACTTCTCGTTCAGATATTGTCATAATACTTCTCCCCACGACTGTAAGATCAAGGCTTTTGGCACCATCAGGTTCCAACGCTTCTGGAGGATACAATCTTTTCTGTACCCTCTCTCTATATAGTGGGGACTCTTAGGCTTTTGCTTCTCAAGTTCTTGCAGAAAGGCCTCATCGACCATCAAAAGGGCCTTATGCTGCTCAAGGTAAAAGCCAACCTTGGCAAAGGTTGTACTATTGTCCAACAAGGAAAGATATTCAGCTACCAGATCAAGATCAAAGAACTCAATCGATTCCAGGGACCGCCAGATCTCCTCCCAGCTACCTGAAAGGTCGGATCGTGACAGAACGTCCACCATAGTTCTTTCAAAGCCTGTCACTATGACATCGATCCCCATTCTGTTCATGGTGATAGTCCCTACTTTTGGACGCTCTTGTTCCTTCAGATTTGGAGGGATGTTAGCCCTTTGATACGTCATTCCCTGAAAGGTGAAGGGTTCTCCCTTCATTGTAGATGTATAGGTCACTCTGCTTGTCATGCTATAAGCCTTCCCCTGTATTTCCAATGCAGTGTGATGAGACAAGATGGCATCAGTGGCAAGCTTTGATGCCACCAGGAATGGGTCTACCTGATACTTTGAACCAATGTACAGACGTGGGACAGTTGCAAAAAGGCCTCGTCTGATGGAAATAATTCTTCCTTGTCTTTTATAGTAAGCAAGCAGAGAGTTTCTGGTATTGGAGTTACCGGTTCTATGCATGGCAAGGAATGTATCAAGTTCTTCAAGAGTGAATACAGGATTACGTTCGAAGAAGAGATCAAGACTGTTTTGGTTAAAAATTTGACAATTTTTTATCATAATACTAATTATATTAGTATTATTAAGAGTATTTGTCAAATAAGTATAAAGAAAAAATGATATCAGTTGATACTGGTTACGGTGAAGAGTAAGAGTAAACGTCAGTTGAGAACAACACGGGTGGCTTATGAAGTAAGGATTGCCCTTCACAAGAACTACCTATTGCCATACCCTATCCAGAACAGTACCGACCCTTGCTATAAACCTATGTACCAGGGGAGAACTAGGATTTAGGGAAACAGAGTCCCTTGATCCTTGTCATGCTTATTCAAGT
>CAZGOK010000204.1:0-4116 GCA_964527665.1 uncultured Sphaerochaeta sp. | reverse complement strand
TTCCTATCGTAGCACAATACTCTGTGACTTGTCGATGAATTAACACTTTATCAGAGCTATTGCATAAGACATACACAGGAAGGGAAGGGGGAAAAACATCAGGACGTATATCCTTTTGTGCCCTCTCCCTAGCCAAAAACCTCTTCAGTGTGATCGAATCCCGTTGCTTGGAGCGTAAAAACCTGCTATACAGGGAAGCCTTCACAAACACCACATGGTCACATAACTGATGAAGCTGCATCCTGAACAGGAGGGCGGCATTTATGATAAGGGCTGTACGCCCCTCTTTTTCTGCCTTCTCGATCAGGCGTTTGCACTCGCTGACCATCGCAGGGTGGGTAATTGCCTCAAGGGAGCGCAGCTTCTCAGAATCTGAAAAGACAAGGGCGCCCAAGGCCTTGCGGTCGACCCTGCCATCCTGCACGATGCCAGGGCCAAAAGCCTTAGCCAGCAGGTCCTGGCTCTGTTCCAGCACACGATGGCCAACCTGGTCAACATCGATGACTGCACACCCCACCTTGGCAAATGCATCAGAGACTGCATTCTTTCCCGCTGCCGCACGGCCGGTCAGACCGATCACCTTCATCAGTGAATCTCTCCCCAACTCTTGCCCGTCTCTATGCTTGCCCGCAGGGGAAGAGAGAGCTTGACAGCGCCCTCCATCGCCTCCTTGACCAGGGCGTGCACCTTCTCAAGCTCCCCTTCAGGGACCTCAAAGACAAGTTCGTCATGAATCTGCAACAGCAGCTTGGTATCGGGGGAGTGCTCGCGTAGGGCCTTGTCGATACGCAGCATGGCCACCTTCATGATATCGGCGGCACTGCCTTGGATGACGGTATTCACCGCTATCCTCTCAGCCTTTGCCCGCTCTATCCTATTGGTGCTGTTTATCTCGGTAATGGTACGCCTATGGCCGAGCAGCGTAGAGACGACGCCGGAAACCCCTGCATCCTCGCGCGTCTTCTCGATAAAGGCCTTGACCGCACTATACCGTGCAAAATACTGGTCTATGAAGACCTTTGCCTCAGCGTGGGTAATCTTCAGGTCCCCTGACAGGCTATGGGGTCCCATACCGTACATCACCCCGAAGTTGATGGTCTTCGCCACCCTCCTCTGCTCGCCTGTCACCTCCTCAAGAGGCACGTCAAAGATAAGTGAAGCGGTCGAGCTATGGACATCAATGCCCTTGAGGAAGGCACCCTTGAGACCGGGGTCATCCGCCATATGGGCAAGGACAACCAGTTCGATCTGCGAATAGTCAGCCGATAGGAAAAGATAGCCATCCCTAGGGACAAAGGAGGAGCGGATACGCCTGCCTTCCTCGGTCCTGACCGGGATATTCTGCAGGTTCGGGTCCTTGCAGGAAAGACGCCCTGTTTCCGTCCCTGTCTGGGAAAAGGAGGGGTGGATCCGCCCTGTCCGTTCAAGGATATCAAGGGGTAGCTTGTCGATGTAGGTGCTCTTGAGCTTGTTGAGCGTGCGGTACTCGAGCACCAGGGCGACCTCAGGATAGGTTGCGCTCAAAGGCTCAAGCACATCGGTTGCTGTGGAGAAGCCTGTACGGGTCTTCGCCCCTGTAGGTATCTCACGTTCGACGAACAGGACCTCCTGCAGCTGCTTAGGGGAGTTGAGGTTGAACTCGCGTCCGCAAATGGCAAAAATTTCTGCCTGTATCAAACCGATCCGCCCTTCAAACTCCTCAGTCAGAGGCTCCAGGAGTGTCCTGTCCAGGAAAATGCCCTCTATCTCCATGTTTGCAATGATACGCAACAGCGGCATCTCAAGGTTTTCCATCAGGGGGAGGAGGTTTCGTGCAACCAGGAGGTTCTTGAAGAGCTTGTAGAGCCTGAAGGTGATGTCAGCATCCTCAGCTCCATAGAAAATGGCCTGCTCCTGGGGTATGTCGGAGACGGTCTTGCCCTTGGGAACAGCATCCTTGTAGGAGAGGGTCTTGTATTCAAGATATTTCTCAGCGAGGAAGTCCATGTTGAAGACGCCGGTGCTTTCCAGCAGCCAGGCAGCCACCATGGTATCGAAGGCAAGGGTCTTGGGGACGACGCCCCAGTTTACCAGCACCTTGAAGTCGTACTTGATGTTCTGTCCCACCAGTGAGAGTCTGCCGGTGGTGAAGTACTTGGAGAGGACCGCCTTGACATCCTCGTCAGAGTAGAGCCTCTCGCCCTCGCTTATGATCGGCACGTAGTAGGCAACTGCCTCCACCCAGGAAAAGGAGAAGCCCAAAGGCTTGGCCACCATGGAATCGAGGGAGTCCGTCTCCATGTCGAAGGCGATGATGCCCCCTTCCTTTTCGGCTTGTGCAAGCAGGTCCTCAAGCCTGGCAAGGGTAAGCACACCCTCATACTCGCCCTTCTCAGAGGACTTCATCGCCTTGGCCACCTTCTCCTGCCTCTTGGGAGCGACACCTCCGTTTGCAAGCTTGTCCAGCTCCCTGACGATGCTCTTCATCCCGATCTCTTCAAACAAGGGAATGGCAGCCTTGTAGTTGAGGTCATCAAGCAGATACTGCTCGGTATCGAAGGAGTCTACCTTGAAGAGGTCCCGCTTCAGAACCACCAGGCTCTTGCTCAATTGTGCAAGCTCCTCACCCTCTACCAACTTGGCCTTGACGCCCTTTGCACAGAGGTGCAGGTTCTTGTATATCCCCTCCAGGCTGCCGAACTGCTGCAGGAGCTTGACAGCACCCTTCGCCCCGATGCCCTTGACCCCGGGGATATTATCAGAAGCATCTCCAAGTAGGGAGAGATAGTCCACCACCTGGGTAGGCAGGACACCGAACTCCTCCTGGACCTCAGGGATTCCCATCATGCGGTAGTGGCTCTCTCCCTTCTTGGCAGGCCGCAAGGCAAAGGTATGCTCATCGACGAGCTGCAGCAAATCCTTGTCCCCGGTGAACATGATGGTGTCGATGTCGTGGACTGCCGCCTCATCACTGAGGGTAGCTATGATGTCATCGGCTTCAAAGCCGACCATCTCTATCATCGGAATCTCCAGTGCCTTGAGGATGGCATTGATGGTGGGCACCTGGGAGTGCAGGTCCTCCGGGGCCGCTTCCCGGTTGGCTTTGTATGGTTCATACATCTTGTGGCGGAAGGTAGGGCCGTGGCTATCCATGGCCACGACCATGTAGTGGGGATTGTTCTCACGCAACAGTTTTAGCAGCGTGGTGAAAAACCCATAGACAGCGCTGATGTTGTTGCCAGCAGAGTCCTTCATCGGGTTGCTGAAGAAGGCATAGTAGGAGCGGTAGATCAGGGCATAGCCGTCGATGATGTAGAGCTGCTTCTCAGCTTTGGGCCGTGACGGCTCCACACTCACCTCTTCAGGCTTCTCCTCTCGCTTTTCAATGACAAGTGCAGGCTTCAAAGAAGCTTCTTTTTCCAATTTCTTCTGGTCAAAATCCTGTTCACCGAACAGCTCGTTGGAATCATTGGTCATACGCTTCCCCTATGGTAATCTTTAGCATGTCGTAAGCCACGTGCATATGCGAAGGAAGCTCCGCTTCCAGCTGGCTATGACGTATATCATGGCTCAAATGGGTGAGAAACACCCGTTTGGCCCCAACGGTCGTTGCAAATTGGACAGCCTCGTCCACACTGAAGTGGGTGGGATGGACCCTGTAGCGCAGGGACCCCAACACCAGGGTGTCCACTCCCTCAAAGTATGGCAGGCTTTCAGAGGGTATGCCACTGCTATCGGTGGCATAGATGAAGGATCCGATGCGAAAGGCCATGATAAGCTTGCACCCGTGGCGTATGGGGATGGGCAGGACATCAAAGCCTGCTACACTGATCATCTGGTAGGGCTGCACGCTGTTCAACTGCAGGTGGGGTATCCCACCCGCCTCATCGTAGGTCTTCAGCACATAGCCAAAGCGGGAAGTGATTGAAGAGACGACATCGTCAGAACAGAAAACAGGCAGAGTGCACTCCTTGCTGAAGACGCGCAAATCATCGATACCATTGAAATGGTCAGCATGGTCATGGGTATAGAGCACAGCATCCAAAGAGGTGAGGTTTGCCCGCAAAGCCTGCAGGCGAAACTCAGGGGTGGTGTCTATAAGCAGAGCATGCTCCCCATCCTGGATGAGGATGCTGC
>CAZGOK010000203.1:0-4136 GCA_964527665.1 uncultured Sphaerochaeta sp. | reverse complement strand
AGAATTGTATGTCTGATAAGAGAAATCTTTCCGCTGAGAGAAGAACAACCGATTTTGGTTCCGCTGGAGCACGCCGTGTGCTGCGTAGCAAACGTATCCCTGCCGTTATCTATGGCAAGAAGAAGAATCCGATCCATATTACCCTCGATTCAAGGGAATTTCACAATAAGGTACGCTTTTTCTCAGAGACTGCACTGCTGAAGATCACTGTCGGCAAGACAAAATACGAGTGTCTGATGAAAGACTATCAGGAAAACCTGATGCGTGGGGAGATCAAGCACGTTGACTTCTATGAAGTCACCCGTGGCCAGGCCCTCAGGGCCAGGGTCAACATCACCCTCGTCGGCAGCCCTATCGGCACCCGTGAAGGTGGAGTGCTCGAGCAGATCCTGTATGAAGTTGAGATCGAGTGTCTGCCCAAGGACCTTCCCGATGCCATCGAAGCTGATGTTTCCCACCTGGGTCTGAACGAAGCTCTTCACCTCAAGGATGTAGTTTTCCCCGAAGCTGTAAAGGTCCACGGCGATCTTGATAACACCGTAGCTTCTGTGAAGGCTATCAAGGAAGAGGTTGTTGAGGATGAGGATGAGGCCGAGGAAGTTGAAGTCATCGATGCAGCTCCTGCTGATGACGAGGAAGACAAGGCTAAAAAATGAGGCTGATCCTTGGACTGGGCAATCCAGGTACCAAGTACGAACACTCACGGCATAACGTAGGTTTTTCCGTGATTGAAATGTGTGCAGCGTTTTTTCAGGTTCGTCTGAAGAAACGCTGTTTCCGTTTGTACAGGTATGCAACCATCAGATCTCAGGATAGGACCAACTTGTTGGTCCAGCCATTGACCTTTATGAATAACAGTGGGGCTATAGCCAAGCACTTCCGCTCCCAGGCATGCTCCGACATGATCGTCGTACTTGACCAGATGGACCTGCCCATGGGGATGATCAGGATCAGGGAGGGTGGCTCATCCGCCGGGCATAATGGACTTAAGAGCCTCATTGAGGAGTTCGGCTGCAGCGACTTTGTACGCATCTACGTCGGTATCGGCCGCCCGGCACCCGGAGTCTCTGTTGTGGATCATGTGCTCTCCTGCGAGGACGACCCTCGCTTTGTGTCGGGGATAGAGCTTGCTTCCCAGGCCCTTTGTTCCTTGGTGGAGGGGACGAGCATCAAGGAGGTGATTCATGCCTACAATCGAAGAGTCGGTCCTCTGTGAAGTATCGCGCCTGCTTGAAGAGTGTGGCTTCGATCGCAGTGAGCGTATTGCTGTAGCCTTTTCAGGTGGAAGCGACTCGCTTGCCTTGCTTGTTGCTCTTGTGCACCTGCTTGGACCTTCTTGTGTACTCCCCCTGTATGTAAACCATGGCCTTCGTAGTGCCCAAGAGCTGGATGGGGAGATTTCGCTCAACGGCAAGAACTGCGAACGGTTGGGCTTAGCCCTTACGGTGCTGCATCTACCCGAAGGTTCTGTTGCAGAATCTGCACGCCTGAGGGGGTCGGGCATTGAGGATGCAGCTCGCCTGGCGCGCTATGCCACACTTGAAGAGGCATGTCTCGCCTTGGAGTGCCGCTATCTGGCAACTGCACACAATGCCGACGACCAGATGGAAACCATCCTCAAGCGGGTGTTCCAGGGCAGCTCCATCGCCTCCTTGGAGGGGATAGTCCGCATCCAGAGAGGGTTCTCCTCCCCGACAACCATCCTGAGGCCAACCTTGGCCCTGACCCATGCAGAACTGCAACAGTTTGTTGAGGAGAAGGGGTTTCTCTGGTCTGAGGACTCCACCAACCAGATGGAGTGCTACGAGCGCAATGCTATACGAAAAAATCTTACTCCAGCCATCCTCTCTCTCTACCCCCAGGGGCATGCAGGCATTGAGAGGCTCACCTCCCGTGCCAGGGAGGTTTCGAACCTTCTTGACCGCCTCACCTCTGAGGCTATGGAAAAAGTCATCCTTGCAGATAGGGCTCAGATCACCTTGGATGACTTCCTTGCATTGGATGGGGCAATACGCGATACTGTCTTGCTAGGCATGTTTTCCCACATCGCAGCGGGGCAGGAGGCCAGGCTCTCCTATGCAAAGGTGCGGCAGGTCCGCGCTGACCTTGAGGCAAGCACTCCATCTTCCCGATGGACCTTGGCCAGCTCAGGGACGGTTGCCACGCTTTCTTTGGGGGTGTTCTCCTTGGAACGTGTTGTGCTCCCCTTTAGTTTTTGTCTGTCTCTCGATACAATTGGGGACTCAGGTGAAGTAGAGCTGGAAAGTGGGGCGATATTCAGGGTACACAGTGAGAGTGATGACCCGCTGCTGTTGCGCATTGCACAGGAAAGCCTGGTCCACCCGCTCTTGCGCTCCCCGATGGAAGGGGACCGCATAGAGCTCGAGGGTAAGACGGTACTGCTGAGCAAGCTTTTTTCTGAGTGGAAGATTTTTCCTGCTCTGCACAAGCAAGTCCCTGTCCTGGAGGACGTTGGAGGCATAGTTGCTGTGTTTGGGCGGTTTCTAGGTGGAAAGGACAGGTTGTGCATGAGGAGCAAAACTCCCCTTGCCGGAAGAACGACAAATATATATAGTATTAGCAAAAGGAACGAGAGCAGTGAAACTTACAAAAGAAGACCACGACAGAGATAATGATACCAGGAAAGACGATAAGGACAATAACCAGTATTGGCAAGGCCCTTCCCGAGATGGGAAAAAGCCCTCCTTCAAGCCACAGAACAACCCGAAGAACAGATTTGCCCTGATGGTTTTCATCACGCTGGCCATTACATTTGCCTATATGTTTTTCAACAGCGCCACAGCGGCGGAGCAGGTGGTCCCCTATACCACCTTCATCTCCTACGTCAACGCAGGCGAAGTCATCTCTGTGGAGATCAAGGAGCAGTCCCAGATCAGCTTTGTGCTGAGAAACGGCATAACTGCAAAAACACGGATACCCTATTTTGATGAGAGTCTTCTGGAGACGTTGAAGAGCAAGAAGGTTACAGTCACCGGTTCTGTGCAGGAAATCTCCCTGCTGCAGATATTGTTGCAACTGTTGCCCTGGATTATTTTCATAGGCTTTACCATCATGCTCTACCGCCAGTCCAGCGGTATGAGTGGTAAGATGATGTCCAATTTGGGCAAGAGCCGTGCCAAGGAGTACCTTGATACGGATACCAGGATTACCTTCAAGGATGTTGCTGGCCAGATCGAGGCCAAGTACGAGTTGGAGGAGGTTGTGGAGTTCCTCAAGAGTCCGGACCGCTTTACCAAGGCAGGGGCCAGGATTCCCCGCGGAGTGCTGCTTGTCGGCCCTCCCGGAACAGGTAAGACCCTTCTTGCCAAGGCTGTCGCCGGCGAAAGCGGCGTTGCCTTCTTCCATACCAGCGGCTCTGATTTTGTTGAGATGTTTGTCGGCATGGGAGCAGCAAGGGTACGCGACCTGTTTGAACAGGCCCGAAAGACCTCTCCCTGCATCCTGTTCATCGATGAACTCGATGCTGTAGGACGCACCCGTGGTGGTGGCCTAGGCGGTGGAAACGATGAGCGTGAACAGACCCTCAACCAGATTCTTGTTGAGATGGATGGTTTCTCCACTACAACAGGGGTCATTGTCATTGCAGCTACCAACCGCCCTGATGTCCTTGACCCTGCTCTGTTGCGACCCGGCCGGTTTGACCGCCAGGTGGTGGTGGACCTTCCGGATATCAAGGAGCGCGAGGCTATCCTCAAGATCCATGTGCGAAAGGTGCAGTTGGAAGATGATGTGGACTTGAAGAGGCTCGCAAGGGGCTCTGCAGGCACCAGTGGTGCAGACTTGGCCAACCTGGTCAATGAGGCGGCCCTGTTTGCCGCACGCAAGAGAAAGACCACCATCTCCATGGCCGATATGGAGGAAGCCCAGGATAAGATTCTACTCGGTGTGGCACGAAAGAGCCGCGCCATGAGCGAAGAGGAGAAGCTTGCCACCGCATACCATGAGGCAGGGCACACCCTGCTGCACTACTATCTGAAGAATCTGGACCCCTTGCACAAGGTGACCATCATTCCCCATGGTCGGGCCCTTGGCCTGACGGTGAGCCTTCCCGAACGGGATGCCTATACCAAGAACCGTTCCATGCTCCTTGACTGGATCAAGGTGACGATGGGTGG
>CAZGOK010000202.1:0-4139 GCA_964527665.1 uncultured Sphaerochaeta sp. | reverse complement strand
AAATCTGTAGTATTCACCTCTTTGCCCTCTGATAGTAGTTTCGAAAGGGTTCGAATGATGGTACTATAAGGGTCTAAATGCGAAATTAAAGAAAAAGTAGAGAGTTTTGATGGCATCAGTAGAAATTATAGTTGTTGGAACGCCTCATGATATATTTCCTCCCTCTGAGGTATTCTCTCCTGCAGTGCAGAAGGAAGGCTCTTCTTCACCGTATGGAATCTTCTCAGCCCTTCATGCAGTCTGGAAAAAGAGTGGGTCTGATTATATTGGCTTTTGTACAGCCGGGGAGTATCTCGACTTTTCAGGGAAAGAACACAAGGACAGTGATTCAGGTCATATGAGGGAGCCTCATCTGAGCAGGGCGACCCTATCCACATATGGTCTTGATGATACGAAGAAGATACACCATGCACTAGAAGGGTTTGACCTCTTGGTATCCGTTACCCAAAATGTAAAGAAGGGTACTCCTTCTTTTGCTAGCGTTCACGATAGGCAAAAGAACATCAGAGGACTAAGGAAAGAGGATAGGCTGGACTTTCTTTCCCTCCTTGTAAACACCTATCCCCAGTACGAACCTCTTGTCGATGCATATGGTGCAGGAAGCCTGTACCGGGCTTCCTCATTGTTTGTCATGAAGGGGGAACTCTTTGCTGAGTATTGCTCGCTGTTATTCGGTCTCTATGATGGCTTTCTTGCTGGTAAGGATATCTCTTTGTATAGTAAGCAAGAGGTTTTGGCCCTAGAGGAGCTTGGTCATATGGTGACTGAGCTCTTTGTGATGCACATAAGGCAAGATACTTCCAAGAAGGTGCAAGCCCTACCGACGGTTATGTTTGAAGAGACTGGTACACCGTTATTTCTCAAAGCTGTACAACAGGATGCCATTCCTGTTGTCTTTGCTTCCAATGAACATTTTGCCCCTTTCCTGGGTGTCTGCCTCCGATCGATGCTAGAGCATATACACCCTGAAAACATATACGATATTGTTGTGTTGGAGTCGAATCTCTCTGAGGATTCAAAATCCCGACTGCTTCTGATGGCAAGGCGGTTTTCCAATGTCTCCTTACGGTTTTATAACCCCACAGCCATGCTTTCTGGGCGAAAACTCCAGAAGAATACAACAGACCATATCAGTCTGGAGACGTACTATAGGTTCCTCATTGGGGACATCCTCCCTGAGTATGCGAAGGTGGTATACCTCGATTGTGATACGGTCATCCTCTCTGACATAGCTGATTTGTTTGCCATTGACCTGAAAGGGTGCGCTATAGGCGCTGCCCTCGATCCTGAAATACCTGGCCAAAGAATGGATGACCCCTCCCTGGTGACATACATGCGTGAAGTTCTGAACATGGAGGACGATGATCCCTATCTACAGGCTGGCGTGCTTGTATTGGATCTGAAGGCAATGAATGCCCTGCATAGTGTTGATGATTGGCTTCTTTTGGCAGGGGAACGCAGGTACCGGTATAACGATCAGGACATCCTCAACAAGGAGTGCAAGGCCCATCTGCATCTGCTGCCCCTTAGGTGGAATATGGTAGTAAACTGTAATAACCGCAGGCTTCCGATCATAGAGAGGGGCCCGATTTCAGTCCTGAATGCATACCTAGAGGCAAGGGAAAACCCTAACCTTGTGCACTATGCAGGCTTTGAGAAGCCTTGGGATGCTCCTTTTTCAGACTTTGCCTATCTCTTTTGGGATGTTGCCAGTCGGTCGACCTTTTCAGACCGGGTGCTTGCCATGAGGGTAGGCGAGCAGGATAGCAAGAAAAAACAGCAGTCTTTTTCCCAGAGGTTGTTTCCTCGTGGGACAAAACGCCGTAAACTTGCTAAAAAAGTGTACTATTGGATTGCAAGGACATAATTCTCACCCAGAGAATGGTATGATGGAAGAATGCCGATACTTGGCTTGAAGGAATAGAGTGTATGAAGACGAGAAAATATTCACCTTTGGTTATGAAAGTCGTGGGAGATGTCCTGGCAGTTCTCGCTTCTTGGTTTCTTGCAGGGTATTTACGTTTCTATGTGATACCCGAAGGTAGAGTCGCTTCCTTTGGGTTGTTTGTCCAATTGTCTGTGGTTGTGGTGGCCATGTATATGTTCTTTTTGAGCAAGAATAATCTGTATGAGGAGGAGCTGGAGCATTCGTGGAGAAAAGAGACTTCCCAAATTCTTAAAAGCAGTTTCCAAGCGTTCCTCCTATTGGTTATCATGCTGTATTTCCTGTTTTCCGATAAGGTAAGCCGCTTGGCCATTGCCATGCATTTCGGGTTTGCCATCATTTTCTTGGTAACTGAACGAACGTATGTGTCAAGTTATATCAAGAAGGCATACAGAAAGGGAAAGTATACCAGAAGAATTCTCCTGGTTGGCTTTGGAGAGAAGCTTACCGAGTATGAAAAAGCCTTGCACAGCAAACGGACTCAAGGAATTATTATTGTAGGACAGTATGATGCCAATGGTAATCAGATAGGCGAGTGCAAGCAGCTTGACCAGAAATCTCTTTTCCTTGCAGTGCAGGCAACACAGCCAGACCTTGTGGCCATTGGCTACCCAGGTCAGGAGTTTGAGCGGCAGGAGGCAATGGTGGCCCAGGGCCTCGACTTGCTGAATGAAAAGGTGGTTTTGCTTCCTTCCCTGCCAGAGTCCTATATTGGGACACAGATTTCCGACTTCCGATGGATCCCCATGCTACATTTGAATGCAGCGGAAATTGGATTTTTCCAGCGTGTGGTCAAACGCCTGTTTGATATTGTAGCCTCTTGTATTGGCCTGATCATCCTCTCTCCCATATTGGCGGTGATAGCGCTTCTGATAAAAATCTCTTCACCGGGGCCTGTCATTTACAAACAGAAGCGGGTAACCAAGGATGCTGAGATATTCACCATGTACAAGTTCAGAAGCATGAGAAGTGATATCCCTGAAGATACTGAGCACTGGACCGAAGAGAATGATCCACGAGTAACCAAAATAGGGCGAATTATCAGGAAGACCAGTCTTGATGAGTTTCCCCAGCTGTTCAATGTGATAGGTGGCTCTATGAGCCTTATCGGTCCAAGACCCGAGAGGCCGGAGCTGGTGGAAAAATTCAACAAGGAGATACCCGGCTATCGGATGCGCCATCGTGCAAAGGCAGGGCTTTCGGGATGGGCACAGGTAAACGGATGGAGGGGAAATACCTCTTTGGAGAGAAGAATTGAGTTTGATCTGTATTATATCCGTAACTGGAGTTTCTTTTTTGACATGAAAATTGTACTATTCACCTTCTTTAGGGGTTTTGTTAATGAGAATGCGTATTAGAATTTGGAGTTATGTATGCTTAAAAAGCTAGGGTTGATGTTATTTGTGGGAGCATGGTCAATGTGCTCTCTTTTTGCAATTGCTGAAGTCAGGCAGGCCTTGCCTGCCTTGAGCGAAAGCCAATATCAGGATTTGGAGAGTGGCTCTATCATAGATGGGGAATCCATCAATGGCGAACCTATCGACCAGTTTTTTGTTACGGGAAGTGAAGCTGCAACTCGGGCCAAGCTTGCCCAGGGGATGGAAGATGGTTTTTCCATCGCTGCGGTTAGCTACATCCCCTATGGGCCTAAATTGCAAGCTATGGATGACAGTGAGCGACAGCTTGCCATATTCAACAAGATTCGTGCCATTTCTACCCAGGAAGGGCTTACCTACATCTCCTGGCGTGCCGGCAACAAGCCAAAGGTCCTCATAGAGAAGTCTTCCTATATGGAAGATGACAGGAACCTCAACAACTTGCTCCCGGACCCTATCGCCACATCTTTCCCTCGCACTGTACAGAGTTATGTTTTCCAGAGGGACTCTTCCTTTGGAGGAAACCGATATACTCATAAGTACACCAACAGTGATAAGGAAATATTTGTTGCTATAAAGAATATAAGCAACATGAAGGTGTTTGGCATATTTACTGCAGTTCCCAAGGAGAGTCTTTCCATTAACATGGGAACCTATCTCCTTGATGAGGGTGTGCTGCTTACTGCCCTCATCTCCATCGAGGGTCGTGACCCTGAGGTCTCCATCATGGGGTATAAGGTCGATCTTCCTTCTGCGTTTACGCGAAGGATCACAGCATTGCAGAATTGGTTTGTTGCCCAACTTGCAACAATTGAAAC
>CAZGOK010000201.1:0-4164 GCA_964527665.1 uncultured Sphaerochaeta sp. | reverse complement strand
TAAAAACCTTGTTTGCTACTGTTTAGTTTTAGCTTTTGACTGTTTTGGCATAATTGGTATCTGTTTTGGCATAATTGGTAATTTCATGAGTTGTAATTTGTTGTTTTGGAAAGTAAAATTATATATCAAGGATATTGTACCTTCATCCCATCCTGTTCCAAGCACCTGGAAGGAATGAAGGAATGAAGAGAGTGTGCTTTTTATGAAGGGAAAACATATGAAAGAGCAACAAACGTGTTCAACCTATCTGGAACCAAGCTATCTTCTAGACTATAGGGATCCCACTATCGATCACCTTGTCTCAAGCAAGGGGTGGAATGTTGAAATAGCGAACGAGGAGCTCATAAGGGAGATATATACCTATGTACGCGATGAAATTGCCTACGGCTATACAAAATCCTTTGCTACCCCCGCCTCAGGCGTCCTAGCCGAAAAACAGGGAAACAGCATCACCAAAAGCATCCTCTTTATGGCCCTGCTCAGATCAAGGGGTATACCTTGCCGCTTCTATGCCATGACCAAGAGCACCGTCATATTCCGAGGTCTCTTGCCAGGGTTTCGGTACAAGCTTGCCAGAAGACACCCGTACTGCGCTATGGTGGAAATATTGTACAAGGACAAGTGGGTAGCAGTGGAGGGGCACATCATCGACAAGCCCTATATCCAGAATGTCCAACACAAGTATCCCTTGCATAAACGAAGCTTCTATGGCTATGGCATTGCAACACTGGACTTCTACAACCTGGACAAGGAGTGGGACGTCAGTTCCGTCATCATGCAAAGCCGGGTGATCAAAAGAGACTTAGGGCCCTTCAATACCCCCGATACATTCTTCTCCCAGGTTCCGCAAGCGGAAGGGTACGCCCAATCCTTGATCTACAAGGCTTTCACGCGTCCCCGGCTGAACAGATCCATACAGAAAATGAGAAACGGCCTATGATGGTGCATGCCAGCATCAGAGCTCTCTATGGTTATGGTTGCCTTATGTGTTCTGTTCTTGATTCTTCTTCAGCATTTTATCCTTGCTTGCAGTCATCTTGACAAGAGCCCTTTCAGCCCGGCGTTGAGCCCTTGCGAGCCGACGCTTTTTAGTCTTGGTATTTGTCACCTTACTCTGTCGGGGAATCTCTTCCTTGTGAGTGTCCGCTTGCAAGGTCGGGATGAAGTGCATGACAAAGGATGACTTCTTGCGGTTCTTCACATAGAAGAATCCACCTATGGAGAAGACCAGGGCCCCGATAAAGTTGACAAACATATCCTTGATGGTATCGTGTAGACCGATATCCAGGTACCCGCCCAGGCCCAGGTCCTTGCCATTGACAGTCACCTCAGTAATGTCCTGTATTGTTATCACCTTCTGGGAGTTTGTAGGATCGAGCATAACCGATCTGATGGTATGGACTATGGTATCCTTCTGCATATCTGTACCAAACACCATATCCATAAAATACTCCAGGAACTCCCAGAGGACTCCTATGGTCATCGAGAAGCAGAAGGCAACCACAGCCAGGAAGAAGGGAGAGAGACGGAACGTCCCCTTCTCGCTCTGGTTGAGTATCTCCGCTAGGGAGAACCCTATTGCAGCGGCAAGAAATCCGTTTGCTGTGTGCAGCATCGTATCCCAGAAGGGATAGGCGACGTAGTAGGCGCGCATCTCGCCCAAGATCTGGGCAGCGAAGATAAAAAATAGGATTGAGTTCTCCATGGCCGGAGGAATCTCGATGCGGGTATGCGTCTCTATGAAGGAGGGGACAGCAAACAGCAGTATGGCCAGCAGACAGAAGAACACGTTCTCATAGTTGCGGTCAAACAGCTGGTTGATCATGATAAGAATGACAACCAGGCGCAGCAGGTAGTGCACTATCTCTGAGCTGTCTCGGTCACGGACCATCTGGGGGAAGGATTTTCTCCCAGGTCTTCGTTTGAATATCTTCACACTCTATCCTCTCTTAATAGGATGTATCTTGATGGGAAGCGCGCGCGAGGTCAAGGGGAAAGAGATGCTAGCCTTCGTGCTCCTTAAGGTTCTTGAACACTCAACCTTGAAAGAGTGGCCTATCTTTAGTATACCTTTTCCTATGAACAACATCCCCCCAAACTTGATAGACTCTCATTTCCATCTGCTTGCAATGCAGGAAAAAGGTGTCCCCATCACAGAGCTGCTCACCGAGATGCAAGAGCACTCCATGCAAGGCATCGACATTGGCATCAGAAGCGATGACCTTGCGCTAAGAAGCTCCCTTCTTGAACCCTACCCCACCATCCACCTCAGCGCGGGCATCGGACCGTGGGGGGTAGCCGATGGGCAAAAGCCTATCCTGGAGCAACTTGATGCTCTTGGCACTATGCTTTCCCAGCACAAAGCGTGTGCCATCGGGGAGATCGGGCTGGACAACCACTGGAACTACGGAACAAAGGACGCTCAGAGAGAGCTGTTTGTTGCCCAGATGGATATGGCAGAGCAGCGAAAGCTGCCTGTCATCATCCACAGCCGGGAAGCGGATGACGAGATGGCCTGCTTGCTTGCAGGGCGCACCTTTGCCAGGAGGGGCATCATGCACTGCTTCCAGGGCTCTGAGTACCTTGCCCTGCTGGCTGTCTCAATGGGTATGTTCATATCTTTTGCAGGACCGCTCACCTATAGGGCCAACCATGAGATGAGGGAGATTTTCAAGGCAATCCCCTTGAGTCATATCCTGCTTGAGACAGACAGCCCCTACCTGAGTCCGATTCCCAAGAGGGGAAAGACCAATACACCTCTGCACATGGTACACATATATGAAGCGGCAGCCTCCCTGCTTGGGCTTACCATGGATGAGCTCGTTTTACAGATGCAAACGAATTTTTCCCTATTCCTCGGATGAAACTGGATAAGAGTGTCCCGCCGAGGGGACAAACATAGCCACGCCGGTTGACCTGTTCACGTAGATTGGGTAAATTTATAGGGAATAAACACCTTACGTTCAAGAAGGAGCTATCTATGACATCCTATAAGGACCTCGGTCTGGTAAATTCCAGAGACATGTTCGCTAAAGCAGTAAAGGGTGGCTACGCCATTCCTGCATACAACTTCAATAACATGGAACAGCTTCAGGCCATTGTACAGGCCTGTGTAGAAACCAAATCCCCCGTCATTCTTCAGGTTTCGAAGGGTGCACGCGATTATGCTAACATCAACCTGCTCAGAAACATGGCCCGTGGTGCGACCGAGTATGCCAAAGAGCTTGGATTTGAGATTCCCATCGTACTGCACCTCGACCACGGCGACTCCTTTGAGACCTGCAAAGAGTGCATCGACAACGGATTCTCCTCTGTCATGATCGACGGATCCCACTTCCCCTATGAAGAAAACGTAGCCCTGACCAAGCGTGTCGTAGAGTATGCGCACAAGTTTGATGTCACCGTAGAGGGTGAACTTGGTATCCTTGCCGGCATTGAGGATGATGTATCTTCAGAGGTCAGCCACTACACCAAGCCCGAAGAGGTCCTGGACTTCGTATCCAAGACTGGTGTGGACTCTCTTGCCATCAGCATCGGAACCAGCCATGGGGCAAACAAGTTCCAACCCGACCAGTGCACACGAAACGCTGAAGGTGTCCTGATTCCACCTCCGTTGCGCTTTGACATCCTTGAGGAGATCGAGAAGATCCTTCCTGGCTTCCCCATTGTCCTGCACGGATCCTCCTCTGTTCCCGTCGAGTATGTCACCATGATCAACGAGAACGGCGGCAAGCTCAAAGACAGTGTAGGCATCCCTGAAGAGCAGCTTCGCAAGGCAGCAAAAAGCGCTGTGTGCAAGATCAACATCGACAGCGACGGACGCCTGGCAATGACAGCCTTGATCCGCAAGACCTTAGCTGACAAGCCCGGTGAATTCGACCCACGCAAATATCTCGGCCCTGCCCGCGCAGAGTTGAAGAAAATGTATATGTATAAGAACAAGAACGTTTTGGGTTCTGCTGACCAGGCATAACCATCATATGATTGGAAAGGCCATCCGAAGAGTATTCGGGTGGCTTTTTTCGCATCAGAAGGGGTGGCACTTTGACATAGGCGGGAGCTTGTGCTATATTTGACCACGTTGGCCAGCAATGGCCGACTATACCAACACACCGTGATTTCACTGAAAACACTAAGGAGTTCGATTGGCTACGAAGGATTTGA
>CAZGOK010000200.1:0-4181 GCA_964527665.1 uncultured Sphaerochaeta sp. | reverse complement strand
CCACCTTGGAGGATGATACGCTGGCAAGTCTCTTCATAGAACCTGTACATGACCTACAGCAGGCTGTGGACAGGGCGCTGATGAAGGCAAAAAAGAGCGGGGTGGCAGAGCCGAAGCTTCTCGTCCTCCCTGACGGGTGCGTGACAGTACCGAATGTAGAATAGAGAGAATTTGACAAACAGATTACCAGAAGAGGCTTCATGAGATTATTCACATGAAGCCTATAGGTAAAACCACTTCTTCAGGTTCTCCAATCATAGAAAGAAGCAAACCAGTAGTTTTTGTATTGTATCGTACGTCTTGATGTGAAACGACGAATGTAACAGAAACCCCCAATACCGCATCCCTTGGATAATCTTTGATCGAGATGAAGTTTTGCACTTTGATGACCTTATTGCAGATGCTCTAAAAGCACATGTGAATACGGGATGGTCTAATCCATGCTTTGAAGTCTGGCTCCATGCATATTTTGAAAATCCATGCTTGGAAGAAAACAACCCTTCAGGTTGGTCATATTCTTACCCAATCCGCTCAATTGCAGATGATCTTAACCCGTTCTTATATTGATGAACCACCCCCCTTCTGATATCCTGTATATGCAATCAGGAAAAAGAGTTTCTCATTATTGAACGAGTCTAAAGGGAACAAATAAGACCACCTCAAAGGTGCATGCATTCGCCTTGGGAGATGAGGGGATTTGTTTTTCACCACTGGTAAAATCTCACGTATTTACTACAGATAAAAGGATGGAAGATATGAATGGCAAAGAAAAGCTCAGGCAAGCTCTAAACCATAGACAAGTTCCGGTTCCCATAGATTTTGGGTCGACAGCAGTCACTGGTATCCATTGTAGCATCATAGAGAAACTCCGTGATGTCTATGGGCTGGAAAAGCGTCCTGTAAAGGTACATGAACCCTACCAGATGCTCGGATATGTTGATGACGACCTGCTTGAGGCGATGCAGATCGATATTGTAGGAATATTTCCCCGCAACACCATGTTCGGATTCCCCATAGAGGGGTGGAAGGATTGGAAGACCCCTTGGGGACAGAACATCCTGGTTCCCACAGCCTTTGAAATCTCTCACACTGATGCTGATACCTATATCTACCCCCAAGGGGACAGGAGTGTCCCCCCAAGCGGACATATGCCCGAAGGTGGATACTTCTTCGATACCATCATACGCCAGCCTCCTTTTGATGAGGATAACCTCACCGTCGAGGACAATGTAGAGGAGTTTGGCTTTGTCTCGGAAAAAGATATTGCCTATTATGCATCTGAGGCTAAGAAGGCAGGCTCTACTGGCAAGGGAGTCATAGCCAACTTCGGAGGAACCGCTTTTGGTGACATCTCAATGGTCACCGGCCCCAACCTCAAACACCCGAAAGGAATTCGGGATATCACCGAGTGGTATATCTCCACAGTAGCCCGACCCGACTATGTCCACAGCATCTTTGCAAGGCAAGCTGAAATTGCCCTGGCTAACTTTGAGAAGATCTTTGCTGTAGTGGGCAACAGCATAGATGCAGTCTTTATCTGCGGCACTGATTTCGGGACCCAGACAGGCCAGTTCTGCTCAGAGGAGACCTTCACCTCTCTCTATGCCCCCTATTACCGCAAGATCAATGATTGGGTCCATGCGCATACCACGTGGAAGACGTTCAAACACTCCTGTGGTGCGGTCCGACCGTTGATAAGCTCGTTCGTTGAGGCAGGCTTTGATATTCTCAACCCAGTACAATGCTCAGCGACAGGAATGGATCCTCAGGAACTTAAGGACACCTATGGAAAAGATCTCACGTTCTGGGGTGGTGGGGTCGATACCCAAAAGACCCTCCCCTTCGGCAGTCCCGACGATGTCCGCAAGGAGGTCCTATCACGCCTGGAGATATTCAGCAAGGACGGAGGGTATGTGTTCAATGCAATTCACAACCTACAGGCTGCTACCCCGATCAGGAACATAGAGGCCATGATGGAGACAGTCCATACCTTCAACAGGTAACTGTATGATACATGTTCTGATGATAGAGCCAAACCATTAATACAAGAACCATATGGTTGAAGCCCAAAACTCATGCTTGAGTTTTGGGCTTCAGTTTATCTTACAACCAGAGTCTCTTGGCAGGTAGGTACTACCTACCCCGGGCTCTCACTTGTCCTTGCCCTACCTGGCATCCTCTTCCATCCGCTTCAGCACATCGGCCACACTCCCCTTGAAGGGACCTGGGACCTCCATCTTCATGGAACAGAGGGCTGCAGCATAGGCTGTTGCCTCCTTGGCAGAGTGCTCCTTCCTCCAGGCAAGATATGCTGCAAAGGTAGTGTCTCCACGACCTGTGCGGCCCTCATTGGTCTTGTGGGTATAGGGGGCGGTGTAGATCTCGCCCTGGGAGCAGACCATCACCTCGGTGTTGTGTGTCAGCATAACCTCATCAGAGCCCCACTTGTTCAGAAGCCTTGCAGCCTCCTCACGGTTGGACAGACCTGTCAGGATCTCAGCTTCAGCTGCATCAGTTTTGAAGTACTTGATGTAGGGAAGCAACTCTTTCTTGCGCTCCCAGTCCCTGAAGGCAAGATTGCCCTCCTCATCCAGACACCTCAACACACCCTGGGCATCCATGGCGACCTCCGCCTTCTCAGACAGCGGCTTGATAAGGGTATCGGGAACCTCCCCACCAAACAGCCCGGCAAGATGGAAGATACGCGTCTCATCACCTAGGACCTCTTCCAAGGTAAAGGGGTCTGCCTGTGAGATGAGGAACACGTCCCTGCGCTCCTTATCGGCGGTGTAGTAGATGTTCTTAATGGAGGTGCTCGCCTTGGATGGGCACACCTCCCACTTGATGTTCTCACGCTTCAAGGGCTCCAGGATATGGGTATCAGCTTCTGAAAGCTTGGTCACCACCTTTACCTTGGCACCTGTTGCAGCTGCGGAAAAGGAGGAGTAGACTACAGCCCCCCCAACAAGATCCATCCTTTTTTCAAGATGGTCGATCATGATGTCCTGGGAGATATGACCGATCATAACAATATCATAGCGCATACTATCACTCCTTTGAAGGCAAAAGGTGCAGGCTTCGATCCTTGAAGGAGAGCCCGACCTTGTGTCCGCGTTCGAACTGCACATGGTACTGGGGGTCAGCCACCTCAATTTGCAGCATCTTTCCATCGGGAAGCTCAACCTCATAGAGCATCTGCGACCCAAAGTAGACGGAATCAGCGACAAGGCCCTCCACCAAATCCTCTGAAGGCAGCTCAGGGATGATCGATTCAGGGCGAGCGACCACCACCACCCTGTCCTTGACCTTGAGCGTCTTGTCCCATCGTGGGGCAGCAATGCTCTTGCCCTGGTAGGAGACGATTATCTGCTCGTCGGTGACGCTCTCAACCACCGCCTCCAGGAAGTTAGCCTTCCCTATGAAGCCGGCTACAAACCTGTTGGCCGGATGGCTGTAAATCTCCGAAGGAGAACCGATCTGCTCGATGATACCCTTGTTCATGATCACCACCTGGTCGGAGAGCGTCATAGCCTCCTCCTGGTCATGGGTCACATATACTGAGGTTATACCCACCCGCTGCTGCAGCTTGCGGATTTCGAGCCTTGTAGAGACACGCAGCTTTGCATCGAGATTGGAAAGGGGCTCGTCAAACAACAACACCTTTGGTTCCATCACCATCGCACGTGCAAGGCTGACGCGCTGCTGCTGGCCACCGGAGAGCTGGCGTGGCTGGCGGTCGCCAAGGTTATCAAGGCCGATGAGCTTCATGATATCGTTGACCTTCTTGTCAACCATCTCATGACTCTCCTTGCGGATGCGCAGGCCATAGGCGATGTTCTCAAACACCGTCATATGCGGAAAGAGTGCATAGTTCTGAAACACCATGGCCGTAGGGCGCTTGTTGGGGGGGATGTTGTTGACGCTTGAGCCGTCAATGAGCACATCACCACTGGAGGGGGTATGGAAGCCCGCTATCATGCGCAGTGTGGTCGTCTTTCCACACCCTGAAGGACCAAGGAGGGTAACAAGGTCCCCCTCCTTGACTACGAGGTCGATATGGTCAACGGCAAAGAAGGTGGAGTCACCCTTACCAAAGGACTTTGCCAGCTTTTTCAATTCCAAATAATTTTGCTTCATGGTTTCTCCCTATTCCAAGATTGCGGAAGCGTTCATACCTCTTC
>CAZGOK010000199.1:0-4181 GCA_964527665.1 uncultured Sphaerochaeta sp. | reverse complement strand
CACAACCCGAAGGTCCAACCAAGACTACGAAGTCCCGGTCCTTGATGTCGATGTTTACATTATCGACAGCTTTGACGTTTCCGTCATACACCTTACAGATGTTCTTCAGTTGTACAGTGGCCATAATGCCTCCAATTTATTTTATCTAAGGACTACTTTACCCCAGTATGATCGGGATGTCAAATAATTTTTCAGATGTAAAAAATGGTAATTTAGTAAATGCATATAATATATAGAAAAGCCAAATGAATAAAAATAAGAAAAATACTTTCTTTTTTGGTTTGATTTTTCTGATTTTTGAAATGTACTGGTTATCTGCTAGATAGTTAGACCTATGACTATCCCAAGAAGAAACAATTGCCATCACTTCACCAGATTCACCAGAATCATCAGATTGTTATTTACACTTCGCCTATTCTTTGGTACTATCCACCCATGCGCTAGTAGCACAACGGTTAGTGCTCGTGCTTCCCAAGCATGAGACGAGGGTTCGATTCCCTTCTAGCGCTCTACAGGCCCACGATCTTAGGATTGTGGGCCTTCTTCATGTGGATCTGGATAGAAAAGGGGTCAGACGCTCAGCATCTGACCCCCATTTCAACCATTCAGTATTTTGTGCTTATTTGAAGCAGACGATTGCCTTGGGCTCCAGGATACGGAAGGTGAAGGACTCTGTTGCAAACAGCGTCAGCTCCTTGGTATCATGGGACTCGTAGCCAAGGGCAAAATCCTGGCCGATGGTCAGTTCAAGGTCATCGCTGTCATACGGGACCAGAATAGCCCCTTCGACGGAACTGGCAAACACAACCTTGCTTCCCAACATCCTTTCGACTCGCTCGACTAGAGGCATGCCATGTCCTTCCTTGTGCAAGGCTATCCATCCGGCAGATCCTACAATAAGGGAGTAGGGGCCGTTGATGTGGCTTTTTTCCAACTCCATGACAGCCTTGGTCAGGGATGTCAGGATGTCGTTGGCGTTGTCGCCAAAGGTCAGTGTCTTATGCTCTGAGGCCTCTTTCAACCCCTTGATGCCACCGGCAGCATAGCTGTTGTAGATCGCATTCTCTTCAAAGATGGCGAGTTTCTCCACAGCGGCATCCAGGCTGTCAAAGTCAATGTCCTTCGCTCCTCGAGCGAGGTTGTCCACTTCCCAGCGGTTGAGGGTGAAACGCACCCTGGCTTCAGTGAGGGGCTTCAGTGTATAGGTTCCGGCCTTTACCTCACCGTCATCACAGAGGGTAAGCCTTCCTTCGTTTACTGCTGCAAAGTCAAGGCCTTTTGGTCCTTGTACGTTTACCACCTTACGTGCGGTAAGACGGGAAAGCAGTACTTCCTTTGCTCTTCTTTCAATTTCACTCCAGCCTTCGGCTGAAAGTGGTGCCAAATCTCTTTTAAACATATCCATAAAGAAATCCTCCTAGGTTATGTGTCGTGTACGGGTTCTAATTCTTCAGGTTGCCAATGCTCATGCCTGATGTTGGCTTTGCAGTGGCTTGTGTGCCGCCTGAACCGGCTGCCTGTTCCTCAACTTCGAGCAGCGAGCCTTCGGTGAAGAGATATGTCTTCATATCCTCATCAAAGCCTGCCATATTCCTTCTCAGCCATTCGAAGGTCATGACGGCATGCTCGATCTCTTCATCCCGGTTATGGGCCATGATATCCTTGAGTGCCTGGTCTTTGGTCGTGTAGACGCGCTGGTTGTACCAGTCGATCGCCTCCAACTCCTCGCGCAAGCTGGTTATAGCCCTTGAAATATCACGAGTCTTCTCGTCTAGTACATCATACGGTTCAGAATAAGCCATGTAATTCCTCCTACAGGTATTAGTCTTAGCCTTAATAATACTCAAGGTTTGGCAATAAAGAAAGGGTCATGGCTACTTTGAGCAGTAAAAATGGCTGAGGGTGGGGAAGTGTAGGCTAACAAAGGAAGAGAGATAGAACTTTTCTGAAAAACTTGCCTCTCTGTATCTTTATCATTTGCTATTCTGGAAGCCCCTGCTTCTTTGATTAAGACCTATCCTTGCTTGCATCGATGGGCTAAAAGCCCTCCACAAAAAGGCTCATTTGTAAATCCCCATCAATGCATTTGTCCTCTATTAATTCCTAAATAAAATATTAGTATTTTTAATAGTTTGCTTAAAGACTATGTAAATTTGCTATTAGTTTGTTTTATATACTCCTAAATGATACTAAATCCTTAATGATTTGTTACCCAAGGTGTATTATACTATATAGGTGAATGCTCCTTATCTTGCACCGACGGAGGATACCCATGGCTTTGAAGTTTAAGACCATACTTGCACAATTACAGATGAAGATCATCTCCGGTGAATGGGGTGAAGGCTTCAAGATGCCCACTGAGATGGAGCTCTGTGAGCAGTATGGGGTTTCCAGGGTTACTATACGCAGGGCACTTGAGGAGCTTGTAGCCCAGGGGCATATCACCCGGACAAGAGGCAGGGGCTCCTTTGTCCTGTTCAATCGCGAGCTTGTCGACCTGACCTATACCCAGCATGCAGAGAAGACCATACAAGGCAGATACAAGATACTGCTTAAGGAGAAGCTCTTTGCAACCGGTGTCGACAGAGAGCAGTTGGGAGGCGATGATTTGCATGCGAACAATCAGATCTGGCATGTGAAGAGCCTGCACATGGTCGGTGACAAAGCAACAGTCCTGAGCGATTACTACCTGTCCGCCAGGTTTACAGAACCACTGTTGCAGATGCAGGAGTATTGTGACCAGTCCATCTTTGAGATCCTCAGCACCTACTGTGGCCAGCGATGTTCATTTTCCAAGGGCAAGGTCGGGGCCATCAGCCCCAACGAAGAGATATGCAACCATCTAAAACTCGATCCCCGCTCGGCAAACCTGTGGTGCAGGGGTATGTGTGTCCTCGATGACGGTACGGTAGTGGGCCGCTGCACAAAGATTTTTGACGGCCTTGTCTATGAATTTGCCTTGGACCCATCCCATACTTCTGACCGAAGGCCTCTCTACTGAACGAGAACTATTCTGTAAACAAACACTATGCCCTAATATGGACTTTGTCCCTTGTGAAAACAAGGTGACAAAGTCCATATTTGTGCATACTCTTTCATTGTGTTTTCTTGACATTTCAAGTATAAATGTAAAGGACCACGCCCTGTAAACCCAAACATCCTATTGGAGTGAATTACCATGCAAAGAACTATCGTTACCATGTTGCACAATGCAGCCGCCAAATATGGCAATAGAGCATACACGAATACCAGAATGGAGGAGGGTTGGGTCCCTAGCTCTTTTGCGCAGACCGATGCCCTTTCCGAATCTGTAGCAGCATATCTGCTGTCAACAGGCTTCAAGCCCGAGCAAAGCGTTGGAATCCTCAGTGAAGGAAAGAGCTCCTGGGTGACACTCGAATTGGGAGTCATTAAGGCAAGGGGCATCAGTGTCCCCCTATCCATCAAGCTGACACCTGAGGAAATAGCCTTCAGGATCAACCACAGTGAGTCCCATGCCATCGCGGTAAGCAGCAACACCCTTGCAAATACCATAAAGGCCCTTCCTTTTTTTGACCACAAGGTCCTGTTCATCTATCTTGATGAGATGGATGAAAGGCTGCAAAAGCAGGCAACTGAGGCCGGTTGGAAGGAAGGGGAGGATTATGTGACCTGGCCCTGGATGCTTGCATCCGGTGACAAGGCACTAAAGAAAGATCCCAAACTTGTACAGAAGACCGAAGAGAAAATCAATGAGCTTGATACCATCAACATCTGCTACACCAGCGGGACCACCGGCAACCCTAAGGGGATCATGCTCACCCACCTCAACTACTGGACCAACAGCCAGGACGCCATTGACCTGTTCAAACTAGCCGATGCCCAGCTTGAGACGTTGGTCGTCCTTCCTGTCGACCACTCCTTTGCCCATACTGTAGGTATCTACACGGCTCTGTTGCGTGGCATTACGCTGCACTTTGTCGACTCCCGTGGAGCCAATGCCTCCATCATTCGCAACTTCCCCAAGAATCTGGTGGAGCTTGAGCCCTCCTTTATCATGACCGTCCCTTCCATCACCGGAAACTTCATGAAGAAGATGACCCAGGGCATCCATCAGAAGGGTCCTTTCATCGAAGGTATCTTCAATCGTGGGCTTGAGGCGGGAATTCTTCGCAATGGCGATGGATTCCGCCGTCCTGGTA
>CAZGOK010000198.1:0-4216 GCA_964527665.1 uncultured Sphaerochaeta sp. | reverse complement strand
ATATGTCTGAATATTCTACACAAATGCACAAGTTGTTTCAAGACAAAGGCATTCCGAATCCTCCAATAGACTACCAACGGTTGTATACATCCTCAGCAAAACCGGGAAAATCAGTCAGGGTGAGCTCACTGTTGTCATCAAGGACGACGGTGCCGGAAAATAATCCGAAAACCTGGTGTTGGCGTGATTGTATCAGCAGGAAATTGGTTGTTGAGTTGCGGTCAACCGCTGGCTCAAAGTCCAAATACAGGCGATTGTCGCTCGAAGAAACCTTCCAGGGCAGCAGATAATCATCCTCAGGGATGTGAAAGGTTACCTCATCAAGCTTATGGATCACCCCGTCATAGAAGAGGACATTTTCGCTTGCAGGGGAGCGGTCGGAAAATCCATAGCCCAGGTTGAAGCCGAAGGGTATGTTTTCAAGCAGGCCTGAAGCTGAACTCCAGTACCACCTGTTTTGGTACGTCCATCTTCCCCGTCCCCAATCAAGGACACCCCAGGTCTCCCCTACAAGCAGTGTCTCCTTGTCCAGGCCACGCCTGATGGATCCCTCCACTGGCATGCAGTTCACCTTTTCATTGAGGTAGAAAGCACTGCGTTTCTCCTTCCAGCTGGTTGCTATGTTGATGCTCTCCATCTCAGGCCTCTGGGTGAGCGTCACATCCACATCAAGGCCGACCCTTCCGTCAGGGAGCTTCAGATCAGGGCAGGCAAACATCAGATGACGCTTTTCCCCCCGTTTTACAAACGCGAACCGCAGCTCGTCGTTCGACCATGCAACCTGGTTATCCTCTGTCGAGGTCGGGCTCAGGCCCAGCTTCCCCAGGGGAAAGAATGTGATGGCGTCCTTTTGGGCACACGCCTTGCGAGTAAGGTCACAGTATGAGATGGCAAACACGGCGGCATAGCCGAGGTCACTGAAGGTGGCGGTGACGGCATATCCCTCTTTCTGGTTGACCAGGGCGTAGTAGTCCCACTCCTTTATGGCAAGTCTGGATGCCTTGATATCCTTGCGCCTGTACTGCCAAAGGGGTCTTCTTGCCCAGCCTTCCTCGGTTATATGGCCCTTCCTGTCCAGCAGCGGGATGGTTTTTGTAATTTCGTTTTGCATGCAAACCTCCTCAGACGGGGTTTTCAGATACCCCAGTCATCTACAGTATACGTGGTAACTGTGAACTGTGTGGGATTTTCTTTTTCAAGCTTGATGGTTTTTATACCCTTTGCATGGCTCCTTGAGCCATAGGAGCCATAGCTTGCACTTCGTCCTGTATGGAGCTCTATCCCCTCCCAGACTCCATGAAAATCATTGAGGTGGTCGTGTCCGCAGAAGGTTGCTACGGTTGTTCCCCCTTCGAGCATCGCCTCAAAGAGGCCGCTATTCTCCCAAGGGGTGTTTACCTTCTTGTCCCCCATCACCCCATGGGCATCACCACTGTCCCACAACAGTGCATATTCAGGCAGGGGGATATGGAAGAATGTATAGAGGGGTACGTCCCCTAGGCCTTGGGCTACCCAGCGGTACCACGCTATCTGGGAGGGGTATATGTAGTCAGGGCCCTTGCCTCCTTCATAGACGCGGTGGTCATGGCTGTCCAGCATCACCAGGGCCTGGACCACCTCGCCTTGGTCAGTCAGGGCGATGGTATAGTCACTCTCCCCTAATACCCACTCTTCACCTCGTGAGAAAAGGGCATGGGGGTACTCACTGAGCAGATCGCCCAAGGCGATGCGGTCATGGCGGTACTGCCCGTCATGGTTGCCGAAGGCATACGCCCAGTAGCGCTCTCTCTCTTCCATGAACAGGGCAAACTCCCTGAGCATCTGTTTTCCATCAAAGCTGAACAGGAGGTCCCCTGTGATGATGGTGAGGTCAGGATCTGTCTCTGCAAAGGCCCTTTCAAGCAGGGCATACACTTTTTCCCTCCTGCCAAAGGGGTTGCGACGCAGGTGGAAGTCAGTTCCCCACAATAGGGTGAAGGTTCCATCAAGGGGATACTCGATGGTGAAGGCCTTCTGTCCTTCTACAGCGTCCATAATCGAATAGGGGTGTGAAGGGAGGGCGAACACTTCGGTATGGAGGCAGGCCTCCCCATATGTCTTGGTTTGGGTCAATCCAAGGAAAACCACCAAAAAGAGCAGGGTGGCTAGCAGCAGGAGGGAGCCCAGCACTAGGGTAAGGCGACGGATATTGGTTTGTTTCATAGGGTGACCCAAGCATATCACGCCTAGGGGAAGGGTGACCATGGACAAAAAAGAGGGGGTGTAGAGATGAAAAAAGCTGGCCGAAGCCAGCTCTTTTCAAATACCAGACTTTTTTTATCAGCCTTGGCCCAGAATTGTAGAGAAGAAGGTCCCAAGGAAGTTATCCTCGAACTGGTCGGAGGTGTACAGGGCTTGGGAGAAATCCTGCTGGTTCTGTGAACCGCTGAGGTAGTTGTAGAACATCTGGATGTAGCTACCCATACCTTCATCGGAGAGGTCTGCCTCTGGCTGTACCACTAGGTAGGAAGTGTTGCTCTTGATGGGCTCAAGGATTGTCCCTAGCGGGGCGGTATAGAGCTTCTGTCCAATCTCCTTAGTGGTTACAACAGCAGCGAGCTTACCCTGTGGGTCTGTATAGCTGAAGTTGTTCATATAGGATGACTGTGCAATGTTGTAGGGCGTGGTGGTGACACTGACCATATCAAGTTCTGCTTTCTCTGCAGCTGCAGCGAAATCATCCTTGGCGTCCTGGGCAAGCTCATTGGCCAAAGCGAGCAGATAGTCATCGACTACAGGCTCATCACTGGAGGCCAGGTAGGCTTTGACAGATGCGAGCAGGACAGGGGAAGCATAGTCGGCTTCGGCGGGAGTGGAGTCAAGTCTGTAGATCGACCAGGCACCGGCTCCTTCAAGGGGTCCGACCACATCACCGCTTTTTGCAGTCAGCAGCTTTGTGGCATCTTCGGCATTCTTGAAGTTGGGCAGGAGTCCGAAGTAATAGACCTTGCCGACTTTCCCTTCGGTTGCTGCGTAGTTGTCCTTGCTGGAGGAGAGAGCCACCTCTTCAAAGGTTTTCTCGCCGCTTGCAATGGCAGAGGAGAGCGTCTTTGCCTCGTCTTCAGTCTCGACACTGATGATGCTCAGGTCCATGCTGTAGAACAACTGCTTGTTCTGCAAGGCGTAGGCACTCGCTTTTTCATCAGGGTAGAGCGATGCGTTGATGTCGACATAGTTGAAGGAGCGTCCTTCAGATGCCATCGCGGCAACGTAGGTGGCCTCTGCAGATGAGGAGAGTGCACTTCCGATGTCATCAATTACGATTTGGTAGGGTACGGACCTGCGGATGGACTTCTCAATGGAAGCCTTGTTTTCAGCAGTAGCCTTCTGGTAGAGCTCAACATCGAACTTGCCGTCCTTGTTGTATGCCCCGCTGTTGATGATGGCCCGGTTGACCACTTCGTCTGCAGCGATGAGCCCTGCCTTGGAGGCAAGCTGGTTGACTGCTGTATAGAGGACCGTGCTGTCATAGGCACTTTTCCAAATCTGGTAGAGCGTCTGTGTGGCATTATCACCAGTATTTTTGTACTGGCCGCCAAAGCTCTGCACCTGGTCGTAGAAATAGTTGCCATATGCATACCTGATCTCTTCCTTGCCGTATTTGCCAAAGACGATGCCATCGGCATTCTTCGGTCCTACAAACGCTTGGATGGCAGGTGCCAAAACAAAGGAAACAGCGATGAGCAACAGGACGACCATACCAAAAATCCAGCCCGGGGTTATCTTTCTTTTAGGATGTACAGCAACAACTTTTTGCTCTTTTTCTGTGGTGCCGCTTTTCTTGCCTTTTTTGAAGTCGAGGGCTTTTGCCTCTTCCCCGCTTTTCTTTACATCTGTTTCGTCGTTTGAAGACATCATAAACCTCTTTGTTGCCAAACATTTTCCGCTTTTGCGGACATTAGTATGAAAAATACCATTAAGGCTAGCCACTGTCAATGAAATGATGAGGAAAAGGGAAAATGCTAGTCTGTGATTTTCCCTCTTATTGACAATAAGAGAGGCAACAGCTATATTTTACCTCGGCTCAAAAAGAAGACGGGTAGTAGCGCAGGGGCTAGCGCACCTGGTTCGGGACCAGGGGGTCGGAGGTTCGAATCCTCTCTGCCCGACAATGCATGACGAAAGTAAAAAACTCTCCCTATCTGACAAACAGAAGTGGAGAGTTTTTTTGCTCTTT
>CAZGOK010000197.1:0-4243 GCA_964527665.1 uncultured Sphaerochaeta sp. | reverse complement strand
GGAGACCATGCAGGGAACTACACGGCCCCTGCCGGATATGCCCTAAGCACAACAGGAGTTGCGATTACCACAAAGCAGCTAAGTGTTGCCGCTGGAACCACTCAGATTACAGCTGAAAAGCTCTTTGATGAGACGAATGTTGCTGAAGTTATAGAGCCTGGCACCTTGGATGGAGTAGTTGGCAATGATCTGGTTATTTTAGGAGCAACGGCTTTCTATAACAATGAAACGATAGGGACCGGCAAAGCTATAACTGTAGTGTATTCTTTGACTGGTGCGGACTCTGGCAACTATGCCGCTCCTGATCGGAATGGAACGTCCTTTACTGGTAGTATTTCTAGAGGACAGCTCACCATTTCTGATCCTTCCCTTGTAAAAACCAAGATATACAACAGTGCAGATGATTGTATCGTATTTCCCAGCAACTCGGTGCAGGGTATCGTCGGTTCTGATGTGGTGCAGGTAGAAGCCAAGGCCACATTTGCTGATAAGCATGTCGGAGCCAATAAGAAGATTACAGTTGTGTACTCCCTTAGTGGTAAGGATGCGCTCAAATACACAAAACCTGTTGACTATGTCACCCATGATGGAGAGATCCAGCACAAGGAACTCATCATTAGTGCCCCTACAGGATTCACTACCAGTAAACCCTATGATGGTAATGCCTGTGTTGCATTTACTCCAGGGACTGTTTCAGGAAGGTATGATGGGGATTCTGTAAACGTTGTAGCTAACGGGTTCTACCTGAGTCCTACTGTAGCCAATGATAAGAGAATATTCTTCACCTATACTTTGAGTGGGCCTGATGCTGCTAACTATATCCGCCCTAGCTATGATGTGATTGAAAATGCAGAGATAACAAAGAAGGTCCTTACGGTACAAGCTGGAACTACCGTGATAGTATCAGAGAAGACCTACAACAAGACAGCTGACGCTGTAGTTACGAGACCTGGAATGCTTGACGGCCTTGTTGTTGGATCAGAGGATGTGAGCTTGTCTGCTACGGCGTCTTATCTGAATGCCAATGCTGGGGAAGTCAAAGATATTGTCGTGACGTATTCGATCAGTGGAAGGGATGCGGTGAAATACACTGCCCCTGCTCCCCTTACTATCAGGGATGGCACGATAAACCGATTGTTGTTGACAATAGCAGATCCAAGTTTCCCTGCTGGAAAAGATAGGGCATATAACGGAAGTACAACCCTGGATGTCACGGCAGGGGACCTGATAGGGTTGCTTGATGAAGGCATCACAGTAAGTGCAGCTGCAAACTATGGGGGCAAGGATGCTTCCCCAACACCCTGGACCATTACTGTGGCATACACACTCGGTGGCACTGGTTCGGATAACTATCTGAAACCAGTTGATACTACAGTTCTAGGTACAATCGATAAGAAGCAGCTCGCCATTTACAGTCAGAACCTCACTACAAGCAAGGCCTATGACGGTAATGCAACAGCCGTGATCTCACATGTTGCTCTTGCTGGGATTGTATCCAATGAAGATGTCTCGATACTTAGTTCCACAGCAACTTACGATACAGAGGGAGTTGGTACGGGCAAGACCATCACTGTCAGCTATGTGTTGGGCGGATCCCATGCTGGCAACTATCTGGAGCCTCTTGACACTACCGCTGTTGGTGCCATCGATAGGAAGCAGCTGACCATTTACAGTCAGAACCTCACTACAAACAGGGATTATGACGGTACTGCTGCAGCAGCTATTTCAGGTGTTACTCTCTCTGGAATTGTGCTCTCTGAAAACGTGGTTGTGAATCCGACGGCAACCTACGATACCAAGGATCAAGGTACAGGCAAGAACATTACTGTCAGCTATGCATTAAGTGGTACTCATGCAGGCAACTATCTGAAGCCAATAGACAATATGTTTGTAGGAACGGTCAATAGGAAGCAGCTCACCGTTGCCAGTCAGAACCTCAGTACAAACAGGGATTATGACGGTACTGCTGCAGCAGCTATTTCAGGTGTTACTCTCTCTGGAATTATGCTCTCTGAAAACGTGGTTGTGAATCCGACGGCAACCTATGATACCAAGAATCAAGGTGCAGGTAAGACCATTACTCTTACCTACCCTTTGAGTGGGACTGATATTGGTAACTACCTACAGCCTAATACTACTACAATTGGAGGTACTATCAATAGGAAACAGCTCACCGTTTCCAGTCAGAACCTCACTATAAACAAGGTGTATGACGGTACTGCAACAGCGGCGATCTCAGGCGTTGTTCTCTCTGGATTTGTGCATTCCGAAAATGTGGTTGTGAATCCTACGGCAACCTACAATAGCAAGGATGTCTCTACAGCAAATAAGATTACTGTTATCTATCCTATAAGTGGGACTGATATTGGTAACTACCTACAGCCTGGTAACACTGCAGTTGAAGGAGCCATCAGCCAAAAGCAGCTCGCCATTGCCAGTCAGAACCTCACTACAAGCAAGGCCTATAACGGTAATGCTAACGCCGCGATCTCAGGTGTTACCCTTGATGGGGTTATATCAGGTGATCGTGTCACTGTTAGTGCAACAGCAACCTACGATAGTATGGAAATAGGTACAGGTAAGACCATTACTGTCAGCTATGCGTTGGGAGATTCCCATGCCGGTAACTATCTTAAGCCTGCCGATACAACATTTACAGGAGCCATAAGTCAACGCATGGTAGCTGTAAGTGGTACAATAACTGACTCTAGCACAGGATATGGGTTAGGTGGGGTAGTGGTTAGTGCTTCAGGTTTGCCAGATACGACGACAACTAATACTAGTGGATACTTCTCTATGACGATCCCCTCAGGAGCAAGGACTCTTCATTTTTCACATGCTGACTACAATTTAGCGAGTATCAACATACCTGATAATGGTGGTACTAGTTTCCAAATCCCTCAAAATGCGATTATAGGCAATAAACTTCTTCCAGAAGGACAACTCAGAATGGTCCTTACTTGGGGATCAAGTCCGAGTGATCTTGATTTCTACCTAAGAACACCTAGTTCGGGAACTGTATATTACGGAACTAAAACAGTTGAAGGTGCTAATCTTGATGTAGATGACACAAGTAGCTATGGGCCGGAGACGATAACCATCACTTCGATACAAAACGGCACGTACTCATGTTACGTACATAACTATTCAGGGGGGTCTTTCTCTTATTCTGAAGCAACGGTTCGGCTATATGATCGAACAGGTCTGATACGCACATTTACTGTTCCAACAAGCGGGCCAGGTCTCTATTGGAATGTGTTTACGTATACAAATGGGACCATCACTACAGTTAATCAGGTAAGTTCATCTCCTATATAAGTACAGGAAGATCATACCCCCAAGGGGATTGAAATAGGGTAGATGGGTGTCAAAGAAAGGTTTGACACCCATCCTTGTGAAAGGATCTTATGAATATTCTTGTTTTAGAAGTAGTCAAATCCAGGGCTTGATAGTTGTCTCTCTTGGGGATAGAGATGTCTAGAATAGTTCATTCAGTGTTGTGCATCGTGTTGGTATTAGCGTCAACAGCATCTGCGTTTGCATCGGAAAGACCGGTGGACATCCAGATGCGACCCGCTTCAGAGACTATCCGGGCGATTCGCTACCTGAACGGGACCATGCCGGAATCACCTACAGGTCAGGGCCCCCCAAGAGCGTCTGGGTCAGGAGTCAGCAGGCCGTAGGGCTCTTTGTCGGCATGGCCGACTCCCTGCAAGTGTCAAAAAGGTTGAGATCATCCCGGAGCTGGACTATGGGGTGGTCTTCCATTTTCTTGAGATGGACTTCGATAAGGACGGAATCTACTCCTTCGAGTTCTTTGTGGACCAGCAGCTCAGGTTCTCCCTCTATCTCACGTATGCACTCAATGAGAAGTACAGGCTCTTCATCGCCCCAATGGGCATTGCCTTCTTCGAGAAGAATAATTCCGGATTCTTGTACGGATGCCAGGGTGGCATGCGCGTCTCCTTTGAGGACCTGAGGACCGGTGAGGATGTGCTCATCCCCAAGATCGCCGCCGGTACGTGGACCTTTACCGTTCATATAAGAATGGGGATAGGGTCCTGGTCTTTATGACCAACTCCTTATCCCCTATATCTCTTTCTCCTTCGTGTATTTGTCTAGGAAGTTATCTGATGGTAAGATCTACAATCTCTTCCCAAGGAGCGCCCTCTTTGCCAAAGTGACCATAGTTGACCGTCTCTTGGTAGATAGGACGGAGAAGATTGAAGGTGTGTATGATGCC
>CAZGOK010000196.1:0-4261 GCA_964527665.1 uncultured Sphaerochaeta sp. | reverse complement strand
TTACTGAATTCAACAGAAAAGTCAATGACAACCAAATGATCGATGCCTATTTCTGAGAATATCTCCTCACTTTGTACCGTTGTGGTGAGTCTGCTGTGGGCAACCTGGCTCTTCATGAACATCTTGGGGTTCTTGTTGAACGTGATGGCCATCGACTGCCAGCCATTGCCTCTAGCCAATTCCACAGCGCGTTTGAGGATCTTGAGATGACCTACATGCAAGCCGTCAAATACCCCTACCGAAACACTTATGGGTGTCTGCCAGAGGACAGGGTGCTCACACAGATGCATGAAATCATACTTTTTCATCTAGGGCCTCACTTGTTCACGATGGATTTGGGCAATGATTCGCTTGTCCACCAAGTCAAGGACACAGCAGAGTATGCCCTCATTGGAGTAGACAGCGCCATAGCGTGCATCATCGTTGGTCCTGAGTGTCCTGAAGCTTTCAGGGTACTTTCCGTTGCCTAGGGAGAAGAGCAGGGCTTCCTCCACCTCTAGAATGGCCATGGTCTCTATGCTCCTGATCAGGGTGTCGGTATTCCCCACTGAGGCCAACAAGGCGTCGGTATCGGTGGAAGGTATGGCATCCTGCAGCAGGAATGGCCCGATTTGGGTACGGACAAGGTCGACCAGGTAGCCGCGGCTATTGCAGGCCAGTGCAAGGTCCCTTGCCAAAGAGCGTATGTAGGTTCCCTTGGAAACATGGATGTCGGCGACAAGAAGGTTTTCCTCAAAGGATACCACCTCAAAGGAGAAGACTGTGACCGGACGCTTCTCCATGACCACAACCTTGCCCTCACGGGCGAGCTTGCTTGCACGCTTGCCGCCTATGTGCAGGGCACTGTATTGGGGGGGGCTTTGCAGTATTTCACCTACAAAGAGGGGTATTGCAGCCTCTATCTGAGAAAGGCTCGGAACTTCGGCAGTTGCGATGACCTCGCCCTCGGGATCGAGGGTGTCGGTCTCCTGGCCAAAGGAGATGGTCGCCCGATAGCGCTTGTCCATGGTGGAGAAGACCTGGTTAAGGCGTGTCATGCTCCCGGTCAGCACTATCATAAGGCCCTGTGCAAATTTATCAAGCGTACCGGCGTGTCCGACTTTCGGATCGACAGTACGCTTGATGGCACCAAGGGAGGTAAAGCTTGTTACCCCGCTGGGCTTGTGAACTAGCAGTACGCTTGCTCTATTTCCCATTGTCTACCAGCGAATCAATCAGTGCATTGATCTTCTGGCCATCTCTGAGAGAGGTATCTGCCTTGAACTTGAGCACTGGAGTATTGCGGGTCTTCAGAAAAGACCCCACACGTTTCTGAATGAAGCCACTGGCACTTTGCAACCCTTCAACACTCTTTGCAAGGGTTGCTTCGTCCAATACTGAGGAAATGAAGACCGTTGCATAGGAGTTGTCCATTGAAAGTTCAACACGGCTGACCGAACAGAGGGTGCTGACATTTGGATTTTTAACATCCCCCTTGACTATCAGCGTGCTGATAGCCTCGGAGAGTTTTGCTTCTATACGTTTTTGGTTATATTCACTCATTTCTTTTCACTTTTCTCCAATTTGCGTGCGATCTCTTCAGTCTCGACTATTTCCAGGATGTCTCCAGTCTGGAGGTCATGGAAACCTTCAAGTCCGATACCACACTCGAATCCTTCGACCACTTCCCTAGCATCGTCCTTGAAGCGCTTCAAGCTTGAAATCTTGACCATGGTGGGGTTGAGCTGGATCGAATCACGGATGACTCTGACCAGACTGTTACGTTTGACCTTACCGCTTGTGACCATGGCACCAGCGATGGTACCGATCTTGGGAACCTTGAAGGTCTCACGAACTTCAACGGTTCCAATGTCAACTTCACGGATTTCAGGTGAAAGCATCCCTTCCATGGCATCGCGTACATCGTCCACTGCATCGTAGATGATATTGTACTTGCGAATCTCAATCTTCTCCTGGTCAGCAAGGGCCTGGGCACGAGGAGTGGGCCTGACATTGAATCCTATGACCAGAGCATTGGATGCGCTGGCAAGGGTGATGTCGCTCTCGATAATCGCTCCGGCCGAGGCACGGATGACATTGAGATGGATCTCATCGTTCGAAAGTGCATCGAGGGTTCCCTGCAGTGCTTCAACTGAGCCTTGCACGTCACCTTTGATGATGACATTGAACTCCTGGATGGTCCCTTCCTTGATTTTCGAGTAGAGGTTGTCCAGCGTGATCTTCTTGACGTTGCGGCTATCGCCCACCCTTTCAAGCTCCTGCCTCTTAGCCCCAACTTGGCGGGCCTGCTTCTCGTCTGCAGTCACCTGGAATGGATCGCCGGCTCCCGGGATATCGGAAAGACCGATGATCTCAACGGGTGTGGCAGGTCCTGCCTCTTCAATCTTATTGCCCTTGTCATCAAACATAGCCCTGACCCTACCTGGGTAGATACCAGCCACATAGTGATCGCCCTGACGCAGCGTTCCACGTTCAATGAGCACACTTGCGACGATACCACGACCCTGGTCGATACGGCTTTCAATGACCTTTCCTTCTGCACGGCAGTTGGCATTGACCTTCAGCTCAAGCATCTCAGCCTGCAGCAGTACAGTATCAAGCAACTCCTCGATTCCAATCTTCTTCAAGGCGGAAATCTGGCAGTATAGGGTCGTTCCACCCCAAGCTTCGGGCATCAGGCCGAGGTCACTGAGCTGCTGCATAACCCTATCGGGCTTTGCATCAGGGAGGTCACACTTGTTGATCGCAACGATGATGGGAACATTGGCAGCACGTGCATGGTCAATGGCCTCACGAGTCTGCGGCATCACCCCATCATTGGCGGCGACTACGAGAATGACGATGTCCGTCACCTGGGCTCCACGGGCACGCATCATGGAGAATGCGGAGTGTCCGGGAGTATCGAGGAATACCACCTCGCCCTTGCTTCCAAGGGATACCTTGTAGGCACCGATGTGCTGGGTAATTCCGCCGAACTCACCTTCTGCTACCTTTGTGGAGCGGATGGCATCGAGCAGCTTGGTCTTACCATGGTCAACGTGTCCCATCACCGTAACGATGGGGGCGCGGTCAACCATATCCTTGTCGGTCTCAGGATCACGGGAGATGAGGGTCTCATCATACAAGGATACAAGGTGCACAGAGCAGTTGTAGTCACTGCAGACGATCTCAGCTGTCTCAAAATCAATCTGCTGGTTGATAGTCACCATCATGCCCATCTTGAAGAGCTTGGCAATAATGTCACTAGCCTTCAGATTCATCTTCTTGGCCAAGTCAGAGACGGAGATGACTTCCATCATATCTATCTTCTTGGGAACAGAAGCGAGCTTTGCAGCCGCCTGTTCCTTTCTCCTCTGGATCTGGAACTCTTTCTCTTCTTCAGCATTCCGTTTCTTGTAGGAAGCGGAATTCTTCTTCTTGAAAGATTTCTTAGGAGTCCTCTGATTCATGGTATTCAGTTCTGAGTCACCAGTACTGGGTTTCTGCTCACCGCCTGGACGGTTGAAAGGAGGACGACCGGGGCCGCCGCCTTGGGGCCTGAACCCACCGGGAGCACCACCACCTGGACGAGGCTGATACCCACCTGTGCGGGGCTGGAAGCCTGTTCCACCCGCAGGACGGGGGTTGTTGCCCTGATAACCAGTTCCGGCAGGACGGGGATTGTTCCCCTGGTAGCCAGTTCCGGCAGGTCGTGGGTTGTTGCCCTGGTAGCCGGTTCCGGCAGGTCGGGGATTATTACCCTGATAGCCGGTGCCAGCTGGACGAGGAGCGCCACCTTGGTATCCACCACCGCCTTGACGGTTTCCCTGATAGGGAGGGCGTGTACCGGGGGCTGGTCTGCCTCCTACTGTGCCTGCAATGCGGGGACCGCTGGAAGGGGGTGCTGGTGTCGGAGCTGCCCCATTGGGGTTCTTGCTCTGCCACTCGGCATGGTCTTTCACGGTCTGCCCCTGGTTGGGGACAGGCGGAAGGTTTGTCGGCCTTATTACAACGGGACCGGTATGCAGTGGGGAGGTCGTTATCTTATCCCCTGTGGATCGTACGGTCTTTCTTAACGTACCGGTACGCTTCTGGCCTGCCGGCTTTTGTTCCGTGGAAGGAGTCGAAGAAGCTGCACTTGGGCTGGACGCAACGGGTCGAGCTTGTGGTTTGACAACCACAACCTTCTTCTTAACCACAACCACCCTTCTCTTTTCAGGAGTCTTGGGTTTGGCTTCGGGTTCCTTAGGAGAAACTTTTTTCTCTTCCTTGGCTTCCGATG
>CAZGOK010000195.1:0-4303 GCA_964527665.1 uncultured Sphaerochaeta sp. | reverse complement strand
GAGCACTACGCAAACGGCTACGAGATGGTCTATACCCCCCATATCGGCAAGGCATGGCTGTGGGAGACCAGCGGACACCTTGGCTTCTACAAGGAGGGTATGTACCCACCTATGGAGCTGGACAAGAGCGACTACTATGCCAAGCCTATGAACTGCCCGTTCCATATCATGATCTATAACAACAGCAAGCACTCCTACCGTGACCTTCCCTTCCGTTGGGCGGAGCTCGGAACCGTCTACCGATACGAGAAGGCGGGTGCGATGCATGGCCTGATGCGGGTGCGGGGCTTTACCCAGGATGATGCACACCTCTTTGTCACCCCAGAGCAGATGCAGGAAGAGATCCTTGAAGTGCTCAGGTTCTCCCTTCATATGCTCAAGTCATTTGGGTTCAAGGATATACAGGCATACCTATCCACCATGCCCGAGAAGGCTGTTGGCGACCCCAAGCGTTGGGCTGATGCTACTGAGGCCTTGCGCGAGGCAATTGTTGCTGAGGGCTTGAGCTATGAGATCGATGAAGGTGGTGGTGCCTTCTATGGCCCGAAGATCGACCTGAAGGTCAAGGATGCCATCGGGCGCGAGTGGCAGCTCTCCACCGTCCAGTTCGACTTCAACATGCCCGAACGCTTCAACATGACTTTTGTTGACCGCGACGGGGTTGAGAAGCGCCCGTACATGATCCACCGCGCCCTGCTTGGTTCGTTGGAGCGGTTCTTCGGTGTCCTGATCGAGCACTATGCAGGGGCCTTCCCCCCATGGCTGGCACCCGAGCAGATCAAGGTGATCCCTGTCGGGGAGAACTTCTTTGAGTATGCCAAGGAGCTTGAGAAGCGCCTTCGCAAGGAGGGCTTCCGGGTCTCTGCAGACCTCGGCGACGACCGCATGAATGCCAAGATTCGCAACGCCCAGAACCTGAAGATCCCGTATATGGTAATTATAGGGGAGCGCGAGGCTGAGGGGGATCTGGTCTCTGTTCGCTACAGAAGTGGCAAGCAGGAGAACGGGCTCTCCACCGATGCGTTCATCGCTTCGGTAAAGGCTGTGATCGCAAGCAAGGAACAGCTGTAAGGCAATAAAGATAAGACCAAGAAGCCGGAGCGATCCGGCTTCTTGCCTTGGAGGATATGATGACACGAGATAAGGCGATCAGAAGGTTGGAAGAGATCGATCGGGAGCTGGTGCTGCTCGAGCATATGAGTGCAGTCCTCTCCTGGGATCAGGAGATGGGCATTTCCAAGGAAGGGCTTGAGGAGCGATCACTGCAGATGGGATGGCTCGCCTCCCAAGCACATGAGAAGGCCTGCAGCAACGAGATGGGGGATCTGTTGGCCGATCTTGGCTCCGATGACCAGAATCCTGAAGGGTTGGGTGAGGATGCCTTTGAGAAGGCCCTGATCCGGCTCAGGTTCCGCCACTGGGACAAGCATAGGAGCATGCCCGTCTCCCTTGTCAAAGCGATCAGTGAGAAATCCTCCATGTCGCATGAAAGCTGGGTCCAGGCAAGAAAGAGTGATGATTGGAGCCTGTTCAAAGATGATCTAGAAGAGATCATCGCACTGGTGAGGCAGAAGGAGTCCTGTTACAGGCGTGAAGGCTTCAGTGGTTATGATGTCCTGCTTGATGATTTTGAACCGGGGATGAAGAGTTCTGAGGTACAGGCTCTGTTCTCCTCAATAAAGCCCTCGCTGGTTGCCTTGGTAGGGACTCTTTCAGAGAAGAGCGTCGATGATGATTTTCTCAAGCTGGACTATCCCATCGCCAGGCAGGAGGAGTTCTCCCGCCTGGTCCTAAAGGATATGGGCTTTGATTTCAATCGGGGAAGGATGGCTGTCTCGGTCCATCCGTTCACATCTACCCTGGGAGGTGATGATGTGCGCATCACCACCCGCTACACCGACCCGAGCGTACTGGATTCGTTTAGCTCGACCATCCATGAGGGGGGTCATGCCCTCTATGAGATGGGCATGAACAGCGGGAGGCTGAAGGGCACCAGTGTGGCAAATGCCGCCTCACACGGGATGCATGAGTCCCAAAGCAGGCTTTGGGAGAATATGGTGGCCAAGGGTGAGGGCTTCTGGACTCATTATTACCCACTTTTTTGCACCTTTTTCCCCTCCCAGACCGAAGGGGTGACCCTTTCGAAGTTCCTGCAGGGGGCCAATAAGGTGCAACGCTCCCTTATCAGGGTCAATGCTGACGAGGTGAGCTATTCGCTGCACGTCATGCTGCGCTTTGAGCTGGAACAGGAGTTGCTGTTTGGCAACCTTTCTGTCGATGACCTTCCTGAGGCCTGGAATGCAAAGTCCCAACAAGTGTTGGGTGTTGTGCCCAAGACGTACGCACAAGGGGTGCTGCAGGATGTGCACTGGAGCAGCGGGGACTTTGGATACTTTCCTACCTATGCCTTGGGCAATCTCTATGGGTCTCAGATCTGGCAGAAGGCACATGAGGACCTTGATATGGATTGCCTGCTGCGTGAAGGCAGGCTAGGGGAACTGCACTCCTATCTGGATGAGCGCATATATACGAAAGGAAGCCTCTTGCTGCCTGGGGATCTGCTCGCTGAGGCGACTGGAAAACCTCTTGACGCGAAGCACTTCACAAGCTACCTTGAAGATAAGTTCAGCCGCTTGTTCGGCTACTAGAGGATGTCTATGAATACTCCGAATAAGCTCACTGTCTCCCGCCTTATCATGGCCCCGCTGTTTTTCATCTCCTTCAACCTCCCCCTTTGGGCAGGGCCGCAGCTGGGTAAGCTCTCTTCCATCCTGACCATAGTGCTGTTGCTCTTCACTGAGTTGAGCGACCTGCTTGATGGGATAATCGCAAGAAAAAACAATCAGGTCACCGACTTGGGCAAGGTGATGGATCCGTTTGCCGACACCTTCTCCCGCCTTACCTACTTTGTCTGTCTTTCCACTTATGGGCTGATGCCCTCCTGGACATTTATCATCATCATGTGGCGGGAGTTCTTTATCCTGTTCCTCAGGATGCTGATGATGGGCAAGGGCAAGCCGGTGGCTGCAAACATCTGGGGTAAGAGCAAGGCTGTGCTGTATGCTGTCAGCGGAGCGGCAGGGGTGCTGTACATCGCCCTGACTCGCTGGTTTGTCAGCGCTTCATGGCTCTCCCCCATTGAAACGGGCCTGACGGTCGTGTTCGCCCTGGCAGCCTTTGCCTCGGCTGCCTCCCTGCTCACCTACGTGAGGGCCATCATCCATGATGGAAGTCTCTCCTCGATGTCCCGGTAAGCGGCATGAAAGCATTGGATACCCTCACCGCCGGTGAGGTTGCCTCCCTGCGTTATGTGCTCACCGATGTCGATGATACGATTACCACACAAGGTAAATTGCGCCCTGAAGGTCTAAAAGCCCTTTGGAAGCTGCATGATGCGGGCCTGAAGGTCATCTGTGTCACCGGAGGGTCGGCCGGTTGGGGCGATACCTATCTGAGGCAGTGGCCGGTTGAGGCTGTGCTCAGTGAAAGTGGAGCGGTCTGCCTCTATAGGGAAGGGGGGGTCATCAGGCAGTATGTGCACCCCTCCATCAAGAAAGAGGGGTACAAGCAGAGGGCTCAAGAGCTCATTGCCAAGGTCCTTTCCCTTGTTCCCGAGGCCAAACTCTCCAGCGATCAGTTTGCCCGTATCTATGATATTGCCTTTGACCATGGCAGTGAGCCCCCGTTTCTGCATAAGGATAAGATTGCTAAGGTTGTAGATATTTGCCAAAGCCTGGGTGCCGGTACTGCGGTAAGCTCCATCCATGTGAACGCCTGGTTTGGAGCGTTTGATAAGAGGCTGGGTACTGAGGCCTTTTTCAGGGATGTGCTCCACCTTGAGGGGGCTATCTTGCAGGAGATCTGCTGTTATTGTGGGGATGCCCCCAATGATCAGGTGATGTTCGCTCATTTTCCCCTGAGCTTTGGTGTGGGAAATATCCGAAAGCATATTTCGGGCATGCAGGACCTGCCTGGGTTTGTTGCCCAAAATGAGGGCGGGGCAGGGTTTTTTGAGATTGCAGAGGCTCTCCTTCGGTGTAAGGCGAATAATTCTGCAATACTTTGAAAAGAACGCTTGACACTAAAGAGTCTATTTTGTTATGTTGTCTGAGCACGCTGAGCCATAGAAAAGCTCAGAAGCAGATTTTTGACAGATATATGAGAGAAGAGAAGAGAAGATATACGCAAGACGATTGCCGGAAACGGTCGTTGGTCAAGCGTGGAAGCGAAAGCTTCCGGGAAGCATTAGGGCTTCCCAGTCAATTACCGAATGATGAACAGTAGATGAGATAAGCTACGTTCG
>CAZGOK010000194.1:0-4304 GCA_964527665.1 uncultured Sphaerochaeta sp. | reverse complement strand
TGGTATAATCACGAAGAAATCAGCTTCAAGCAGATAAGAGGGTACAGTTTGTTTCTCAAAAGCTTAAAAATATTCGGCTTCAAGTCCTTTCCGGATGCGGTGACCTTGGAGTTTGCCAGTGGTATAACCAGCTTGCTTGGTCCGAACGGTTGCGGAAAAAGCAATATCGTCGACGCTATCAAGTGGGTTCTGGGTGAGCAGTCCACCAAAACCCTGCGTGCCGGTCGTATGGAGGATGTCATCTTCAACGGCACCGACACGCGCAAGCCTCTGCAGGTAGCTGAGGTGAGCCTTGTCGTGTCCAACGAAAACGGCATGCTTCCCAGTGACGAGAGCGAAATAGAGATCAAGCGCAGGATCTACCGCAGTGGGGAGAGCGAGTACTATATCAACAACACCCGCGTCCTGCTGAAGAACATCAAGGAGCTCTTCTTTGATACAGGGGTGGGAAAGAGCGCCTACTCCATCCTGGAGCAGGGCAAGATCGACCAGATCCTCTCCTCCAGACCAGAAGACAGAAGATATATCTTTGAAGAGGCTGCAGGCATCTCCCGCTTCAAGAGCCAGAGCCAGGACGCCGAACGCAAGCTCGCCCGTACCGATGAGAACATCATGCAGGTGGAGACCATCCTGCGTGAAGTTCGGCGAAGCTACGAGACCAAGAAGAACCAGGCTGCAAAGGCCATCAGCTACAGGGAGTTGAAGAAAGAGCAGTTCACCTTGGAAGTCGATGTGCAGCTCTCCACCCTCAAGTCCTACATCATGCTGCAAAACAGCAAGGAAGAGCAGAAGATCAGGGGAGAAAAGGAACTCGAACAGCAAAAGGGATCGCTCACCTCCTATGATGAGGAGATCACCGAACTGCAGGAGACCATGAGGGCTATGGGCTCAAGACGCATAGGGATGCAAACTGAGCTGCAGCGCCTCGATGAGGCCATCAAGGGCAGGGGGGACAAGCTTGACCTCCTCACCCAACGCTTCCGGGACTTCCTCCAGCAAAAGGATAAGGCCGGGGAGCGCTCCCTTACCATCCTTGAGCACATGGAACGTGACAAGCAAGCCATAGACGAGAAGTTCTCCCTCATGGCTGACATTGACGATGCGATCGAGCAGCTCAAGGCTGAGATCGAGAGGAACCAGAAGGGCATCGACAAGACCCGGGCCCTCATCCTCAGCCAGAACCAGGAAATCAGTGAAACCGAGATAGAGGACATCGGCCTCGATGAGGAGATGGAGATCCTCACCGAGCGGCTCAAGGAGCTCACCGACATCATCGTCATCGAGCTCGAGGAGAAGCTCAAGGCATCAGGGTACAGCCTTGAGGATAAAAAGATCGCCCTCACCGCCTTTGAATCACGATTGGACCATATAGCCTCTTCTGTGTTGGCACACGAACAGTTTTTGGAAAAGCTTGAGAGCACCGGCTTCTCCTCAGACGAACTGCTCACCCAGGAGCTCAAGTTCCAACGCACCCTTGGCACAAGCCTGGGTGCCCTGCGCACCCTCTTTGAACAGTACCTCTCCCATGAGGCATCCTTCATCGATGACCTGATCTCCCCTGAGGGCATCATCACCGAAAAGCATGGGGTCGACCGATCGCTTGCTGAGAAACGCAAGGCCCTGCTCTCAAACCGTGAGCGCATCAGCTACCTGCGCGAGGAGAATGCCAAGCTCTCCTCATCGCTGGAGGCCTACCAGGAGGCAGTCTCCGACCAAAGGGTTGCCCTCAACCAGCTTGAGGGCCAGAAGAGCAGTGCCAAGGAGTGGATAGCCAACCTGCAGCGTTCTGTCACGGAAAAGGAGTACGAGTACCGTGACGCGGTGAACATGAGCGAGACAGCGCAGGAACGCATCTATGAGACGCAGGAGGATATCCGTTCGGTCGAAGCGGAAGTGCTGGAGATGAAGGGCAGCATCGCCTCCCTGAACGAGGATCTCAAGGACCTTATAGTCGAGATAGAGGATTTGGGAGCATCCATCAGGGGCAAGCAGGAGATGAAGAGCACATCCTATGAGAAGCTGCAGACCCTACGAAGCGATACCGACAAACTCGGCTACCAGATCGAACAGCTTGCCATCAACATCACCTCCATCTATACCAACTTCTTTGACAACTACGGCAAGAGCCTGAAGGAGTATGAGAGCCGACTCACCGAGGATATCGTGGATATCCCGGTCCTGAAGGCAGAATTGGATGAGGTGAAGAAAAAGATCGCCTCGATGGGATATATAAACCAGATGGCCGAGGAGGAGTTCACCGAGGTCAAGGAGCAGTACGACTTCCTAACCAAGCAGATGGATGACCTTGCCAAGGCAAAAGAGGATTTGGCTACTGTGGTGCTGGAGATCAAGACAAGAAGTGAGGAGCTCTTTCTGGACACGTACAAACAAATCTCCACAAACTTCCAGGAGATGTTCCGCCGGCTGTTCGGAGGGGGTAGGGCGGAGCTCAAGCTCATCGACCCTGAAAATGTCCTGGTCAGTGGCATCGACATCCTTGCCCAGCCTCCGGGCAAGAAGCTTACCCATCTGGCCCTGCTTTCAGGCGGAGAGCGCTCCATGACCGCTGTTGCCCTGCTCTTTGCAACCTACCATGTGAAACCCTCACCCTTTTGTGTTTTGGACGAGATCGATGCAGCCCTGGACGACAGGAACATCGGGTTTTTCCTTTCAGTATTGCAGGAATTTGCTAAGAAAAGCCAATTCATCATCATTACCCATAACAAACATACGGTTATGGGAAGCGATACCTTGTTGGGTGTGACGCAGATGGAAGCGGGAGTCTCAACGATGGTAAGCTACCGCATAGATAAGGTCGAAGGTGAGCCTGTCATCCTCAACGATGATGCCACACAGGTCATCTTTGATGAGGCGGGCTCTGCACAAACGAAGCCTTGACACCACCTCCCTCCTTGCGGTATAAGATGTAACTTGTATGAGCATTACAATAGAGAAGAATAGTGTTTGATTCAATAAGTGATACATTTTCCGGTATTATGCGCACGCTGGCCGGGAAATCCAAATTAACCGAGAAGAATATTCAGGACGCCGTTGAGGAAATCAAGGTCGCCCTGCTTGATGCTGACGTAAACTTGCGCGTTGTCAGACGGTTCATAAACGGCACCATGGAAGAGGCGATGGGGGAGAAGGTCCTCAAGTCCATCGACCCTGGCCAGCAGTTTGTGAAGGTTGTCTATGACCGCATGGTCGCCCTTCTTGGGGATGAAGAGAACCAGAAGCTCCTTTTGAAGGGGCCTGACACCACCACCGTCATCCTGATGATGGGTCTGCAGGGTTCGGGTAAGACCACCACCAGTGCAAAGCTTGCACAGAGACTGAAGAAAGAGGGCCGAAGGCCGATGCTTGTAGCAGCGGACCTTGTACGCCCTGCAGCCATTTTGCAGCTTCAGGTCCTCGGTGAATCGGTCGGGGTCCCAGTCTTTACCATTGAAGGGGAGAAGAACCCGGTAAAGGTTGCCTCTGCAGCGCTGAAGCTTGCCAAGAAAGAGCAGCGCGATGTCCTGATCGTCGATACCAGCGGACGCATGCACCTTGATGAGACGCTCATGGCTGAGATCATGCGCATCAAGGATGTGCTCAAGCCCGATGAGACGCTCTTTGTCGCTGATGCGATGACCGGCCAGAATGCTGTTGCCATCGCCCAGGAGTTTGAGCAGAAGGTTGGCATAACCGGTGTTGTGCTCTCCAAGTTCGACAGTGATACCCGAGGAGGGGCCGCCCTCTCCTTACGCTCTGTTGTAGGAAAGCCCATCAAGTTCATCGGTGTCGGTGAAAAGATTGAAGACCTTGAGCCTTTCTACCCCGATCGCATCGCAAGCCGCATCCTCGGAATGGGGGACGTCGTCTCCCTGGTGGAGAGGGCTCAGGAGACCATCAGCGAATCTGATGCCCTGAAGATGCAGGAGAAGATGGCGAAGAACACCTTCGACCTGCAGGATTATCTGGACCAGCTGAACCGTATGGACAAGATGGGTTCGATGGAGCAGATCCTGGATATGATTCCCGGTGCTAAAGGCCAGATCAGCGAAGATGATTTCGACAAGAAAGAAATTGTCCGAGAAAAGGCAATCATCCTCTCCATGACCTATGCGGAACGGGTAAATTACCGTATAATGGGCCCTACTCGAAGGAAGAGAATCGCCTCAGGTAGCGGAACTTCACTTTCCGATGTTAATAGGATGATAAAAAAGTTCGAGAAAATGCGACTTACTATGAGAAAGTTAGCAAAAAATAAAAAATACCAAGCTGCAATGCTTAAACAGATGGGTATGTAGAGTTGAATT
>CAZGOK010000193.1:1171-4329 GCA_964527665.1 uncultured Sphaerochaeta sp. | reverse complement strand
GTCAGGTCCCGGCTCTCGAGGCTGTCGAGGATACGGGTAAGGCGTGAGGGGGAGAGTTCGAGTTCGATTGCAAGCAACCCGGGTTCTGCTATCCCTTTGTTCACTGCACACAAGAGCAGGGCGTCATTGAAAGAGAGTCCAGTCTCCTCTTTCAGGTGTTTTTCGAACGCCCGCAAGGATGTCTGCAGTTTTCTGATGGCACATAGGTCTATCATTACACTGTCCTTATAGTTCATATAGGCAATTGTTGCCTAAGGCAAATATATTTCATGATTCCTTATTAGTCAATAACTATAGATAAAAAAAGAGGGATAAGGGGGAGGGTTTTCTACAAAAGGATATTTTCTCGAGCGCACAAGTGTTTTCGTACGTAATTCCAATAGGAATAGATCAGAGGCAGTGAAGAAGCAGGTTTTGGTTGATGATTGCTCTTCGTTACTGGGGGAATAGAGCAGTCCGCTCCAGTAGCTTTCAATAAGCTGCAAAAGGTTTCCTTGTGGTGATGCCTCACGTTTTACCTCAGTCAAGGAACTTGGTGCGTAAGTCCTACTCTTTTCCTCTTTGATGCAGAAACTGTTGTATCTATGCAAAAAATATTTGATAGATTCCCAAACCCAGGAGAACATAAACCTGTAAGACAGCTTTACAGCTTTACAGAATTTACATGTATTGGATTTATTGGTAATGGGAATCTCGGACTCGTCCGAGTCAACGCTGAACATTGTTATGCCGATGCCGGTTTCCAAGGAGGAAACAATGAAGAGACTTACTATCGCACTGTTATTGGTTGTCATGGTACTACCCATGGCTTTTGCACAAGGGGTAGCTGAAAGCGCTGCCAAACCAGTTGAGTGGAGCGGGGTGGAACGCCAGATTACCAATGCACCAACCGGACATATCCTAACCAACTTGAATGTATTTTCACCCGATAGCAAGTGGATCGTCTTTGATGAACGCTCCGATGCCGATGGTGCAGTATTTGACAGTTCAGTGATCCGTCAGGTCAACATTGAGACTGGTGAAGTCCAGACCCTGTATACGTCTAAGAACGGAGCCTTTGTTGGCGTCGTTACCTATAATCAATCTAAGGATCAGGTAGTATTCATCCATGGGCCAGAAAATCCAACCCCAGATTGGTCATATGGCGGCTCACATCGATCCGGAACCATAGTGAACGTGGCTAAGCCTGGGCTTGGTATCAACCTTGATGCCCGTGACCTCACCGCCCCCTTTACCCCCGGCGCCCTACGCGGCGGTAGTCACGTCCATGTTTACGAGCCAAGTGGTGAGTGGCTGGCTTTTACCTATCAGGATGCGGTTTTAGGTGCACTTGGATCCAAGGGAAATCATGACCTGGACCAGCGCAACGTTGGTGTGAGTGTTCCGGTCCAGGCTGTTTCTGTTGAAATGGATGGCTCACGCAACCGCAGTGGCTCGACCTTTACGTTCCTTGCTACGCGGACAGTTAATGCCCCAAAGCCCGGCTCTGATGAGATCAACCGTGCCTACGAAGATGGCTGGCTTGGCAATAACGGCTATATCAAGGCCGATGGTACGAGGCAGCGACACGCCATTGCCTTCTTGGGTGACACCCTCGACAAAGATGGCAAGAAGCTGAGCGAAGTGTTTATCGTAGATTTACCTGAGGATGTACGGGTAGCTTCGGAAGATGGCCCCCTAGAAGGTACTGCAACCAAAATGCCACGACCTCCAAAGGGAACCCAGCAGCGCCGCCTAACCTTTACCGCTGACCGCGCCTATCCAGGCGTAACCGGCCCCAGGTTTTTCGTGCGAGCATCACCGGATGGAGAGAAAATTGCCTTCCTACTGAAGGACGATGCAGGAATTGGACAGATCTTTACCGTATCCCCTAAGGGTGGAGAGTACAGCCAGGTAACAAGCAACGCTTTCCCGGTACAGTCCGCCTTTTCCTGGAGTCCTGATAGCAGCTTGATCGCCTATGCCGGCAATAACGGTATGCAGATTACCGAAGTAGCCAGCGGCAAGACTTGGCAGGTGGCACCCTCTTCAGCAGAAGCACCGGTTCAAGCTCTGGCAGCAGTATTCTCACCCGATGGCAAGCGTATCGCGTATCAGCGACGCATAATGATGGGAACCACTCCCTATAACCAGATTTTTGTAACTGAATTGAGTAAATAATTGTAGGCGCGCCGCAGGTCATACTGCGGCGCTTATCTTAGTGTGTCTCGTGAAAATAAAGCGGAGATTTCTACCCGCAACTGCTTTCATCGATCGTCCCTGAAATGTTTTGTATCCAATCCGCTCGTAAGAGCATCGATAAGCACCTCTCTCGCTACAAGGTTGATGAGCGAGAAAAGTATCCAACCATTTTAAGAATCTAAAAAAGTAGTTTGACCAAAGCGAGTGCTCTCGTTACACTTGCCTTCTATAGCTTGGTTAGAGGACAGATGATGAAACACATACTTTGCTTTGGCGACTCCAATCTCTTCGGTACCAACCCCAGCGGTGGGCGTTGGCCTCTTGAACAGCGGTGGACTGGCCTCCTGGCCCAGGCCCTGGGCGAGGGGTATCGCATCATAGAGGAGGGCCTTGGAGGACGCACGACAGTCTTTGATGATCCCCTTGAAGAGAACCGGTGCGGCCTGAAACACCTTCCCATCATGCTCCACAGCCATCGTCCCTTGGATCTGGTCATCCTCAGCCTGGGGACCAACGACTGTAAGGTGATGTTCAATGCCAATGCCAAGATCATTGCAAAGGCTGTGGAGAAGCTTGCCCTCATCATCAGGGAGTACCCTTATGGCGAGCACTATCCCATACCCCAGGTCCTGGTGGTTGCACCCATCCATAGTGGGGAAGGGGTGGAGAACTCCTCCTTTTCCGGTTTTGACTACCAATCACACCTTTTGAGCAAACAGCTTGGCCCTGCCATTAGGGAGATGGCACAGAAGAATAATTTCCTCTTCCTCGATGCCTCCCTGGTTGCAAAGAGCAGTCCAATCGATCTGTTGCATATGGATAGTGAGGGACACGCTGCCTTGGCCGCGGCCCTGTTCTCCCTGGTGTTGGATTGGTTTGGTGATGTGCGCCCTCTCGCTGTTGCAGATGAGCCACAACCTGATGAGGATCAAGAAAGCAAAAAGCAAGAAAACACTGAGGAAGGAAACACTGAGGAA
>CAZGOK010000193.1:0-1071 GCA_964527665.1 uncultured Sphaerochaeta sp. | reverse complement strand
AAACACTGAGGAAGGAAACACTGAGGAAAAAAACAAAGAGCAAGAGGAAATACAAGAGATAGAAGCTCCTCTGGAGAAAAACAAAGAAGCGGCATCTTCCCCCTCTAAAAGAGGGAGACTGCCGCTCGGTTTTGGCTTCCTGAAGAAAAGGCCCTAGCCTTTGGTTGTCTCTACAGGTATGTAGAGCTTGTTCTGCTTCCTGATCTGCTTCTGCTCTTTCTTGATGGCCTTGGCCCACTCTTTCCTGGAGATCAGGGCTACCTGCTCGACAGGCCTTCCCCCAATGAACTGGATGATGGCGCACTCGGTCTCCTCTGTGCCTGTGGCATTGGGGTAGTTGATGAAGCCGTGGATGGTCTTCTTGACCTCCAGGTACTTTACCGGGGTGTCTGCCGAAGCCAAGGCATCGGCATAGAGCTTGCCGTCGTCACGCAGGGGATCGTACTCAGCTCCGATGATCAGCGTTTGCGGCAGGCGCGAGTGGTCCTTGCTCAACAGGGGCGAGAAGCTCGGGTTGAGTATATCCTTGGGCTCCCTTTGGTAGCTGTTGATGAAAAAAGCCATATGCTTGTCCGTCAGGGTGGGCGAGTCCTTGTACTTCTCATACGAGGCTGTCCTCATCCTCCCATCGGTGACAGGGTAGAGCAGCACCTGCCCCGCAATGGGGGGGCCTTTTCGGTCCCGGGCAAGCCTGCTGACCACTGCCGCGAGGTTTCCCCCGGCACTGTCTCCCATCAGGTAGAGCCTGTCCGGGTCGGTCTTCCAGTACCTGCACCCTGCAGCTGCCCACAGGAGGGTATCATAGCAGTCCTCAACAGCTGTTGGGAACTTGTACTTCGGAGCAAGGCGGTAATCGACAGAGAGCACCGATGCCCCGGTGATGTCGGCAAGGTGTGCACACAAGAAGTTATACAAATCCATATTGCCCCAGATCCACCCCCCCCCATGATAGAAGATGATCAGGGGCGTGAGGTCTGAGATGTCGCGAGAGCCCTGTTTCTCAAACAAATATCCGCTTATCATCCCGTCGGTGACAGGGATTATGAAGGTTTTGGAGTCGATGTCTTTTGC
>CAZGOK010000192.1:0-4339 GCA_964527665.1 uncultured Sphaerochaeta sp. | reverse complement strand
ACAATACGCTGTCCACTCCCTTGAAGGGGAACATGTACAAGGGACCTTTCCATATTCCCAGGATGTATTTGGTGTGTGAAGCATTGTTCAGTGAGCTTGCGAAGGTGGAGTAGGGCCTTGTGATCAGCAATAATCTGGATTCAAAAGATTGAAAAAAATGGAGGACAAAGCCCAGTGGGAATACTATCCCTCAGGGCTTTGTTTCATTATCCCTCCTCTTTTTCGTTTGCTTACGGATAAAGGGAATCCTTTGTGATAGGGTGAATGCCATGTGTAGGTCTCAGTGTAAATCCCCGTATTTTAACACTTCAATTTTGCTACACAGAAAAACTTCATTTTGCATCTTTAGTACTGCTGGAGTACTATGAGTGGAAAGGATAGGACTATGGCACATACAGGAATACTTACCGTACTAACCGATACTAAGAGACTGGAACTCCCCATTGCCGAAGGAATGAGTGTCCTGGAAGTCCTTTCCGATGCAGGCGTGGGTGATATCCATGCTCCTTGTGGAGGTAATGGGCTGTGTGGCAAATGCCTGGTACAGGAGATTGGTGAAGGTTTCTTACCTCTTCACAGTGATGAGAAAAGACTCTTGAGTCCCTCACTTATGGAACAACACCTTCGTCTTGCCTGCAGGATGAAACCCGAATCGGGACAAGACGTTACTATCGCCCTCATCAGTAGTACACGACAGGCACAGGTTGTCTCACAGTTCCAAGAGAGAACTACTCATGCCCAATTACGACAGGGTTTTCCCTCACCATCCTACGGCTATGCGATAGACATAGGAACCACCACGGTAGTGGTGTACCTTGTCCGTCTTGATACAGGCGAGATACTCGATAACCGTTCGAGCCTGAACCCACAAACCTCCTATGGCGGGGATGTCATTACCCGTATCCAATACACAGACGAACATGCAGGAGGGCTCTCCCTTCTGCAAAAGGTCATTGTGAAACAGCTCAATCATCTCATGAAAGAGCTGATGAAGGCTCATGGAATTCTAGCAGAACATATCAGGGAAATTGTTGCAGTGGGAAACCCTACGATGATCCACCTCCTTGCAGGAAAGAATCCTTCGGGGATTGCAGTAGCCCCCTTCATCACAACCATTGAGGGACCCCTTTCCCTGATGGCAGCCGATGTTGGCTTTGCTGACTTTCCTCTTGCCGCCCTTATCCTCCCAGGTGGAGTCTCTGCCTATATAGGCAGTGATGTCACGGTGGGGGTGCTCTCATCGCATATCATGGATGAAACACTTCCTGTTCTCTATATCGATATCGGCACCAATGGTGAGATAGTCCTGTTTGATGGAAAAGAAATTTCTTGTTGTTCCTCTGCTGCAGGTCCGGCATTCGAAGGTGCCTCCATTGCCCAAGGCATGGGAGCTGTTGAGGGAGCCATTGACCGTGTATGGTTGGATGAAGAGGGTAGGGTTGCTCACAGTACCATCGGGGGAACCCCTGCTGTGGGTATCTGCGGCTCTGCCATCATTGATATCCTGGCGTTGCTGCTCGACATGGGCCTGGTTGATGAGACAGGTGCCATGGATGACGAGCATCCTCTCTCGGAGAAGTATCTTCACACCTGTAACGGCAGCCTTGCCTTTCGTATCACAGATACGGTACGTTTTACCCACGCTGATGTACGTCAGGTCCAGCTTGCCAAGGCTGCCATTGCTGCGGGAAGTGCTGTACTGCTTATAGAAGCTGGCCTTGAAGTTTCTTCCTTGGGCTCGGTTGTCATTGCAGGGGGCTTTGGTTCCTTCATCAATGCAAGAAGTGCCCAAAGGATAGGGCTTTTGCCTCAAGTCTCCTTAGAAAGAATCATTGCCATTGGCAATGCTGCTGGAAGAGGGGCACTGGATGTGCTTCTTCTGGAGGGTGAAGGCAGGAACGTCGAACAGATCCGAGAAAGCTCACGCTATATTGAATTGTCATCATCAGAGCTTTTCAATGAACAGTATATTGAACAGATGATGTTCATGGAAGGAAACCCTTGAAAGCCAGTAGTGAAGTTCCCCAGAGTGTCAAAGATATAACAAATCATTACAGTACGGCTACAGGCATTCCCTGTATGGTGCTGGATGTGCTTCATCGCACCTTGGCAGAAGTTGAGAATTGTGAGCTTGAGACCCTTTTCAGCCTCATAGACCCCTCATGGGAAAAGCAGTGCCTGGAGACACACCTGCATAGTGCAGTGTTGTCCGAACGCTTTGGAGGGTCCTACATTTACTTTGGCCTTATCTCCCTGTTGTACTGGGTCAGTCCTGTCATTATGCAGGGGCGAATGGATTATGCCATTATAGCAGGACCTGTAATGACCCTCGAAGCCAGTGAAGTCCTGGAAGATGATGTGGTAGCGCATATTCAAGATACAGATGCACTTATGAAGATACTGAAACATATACCACACATAGATGTTTCACGGGTCCATAGCCTTTCAGAGGTGTTGCGCATGTGTTCGGGATGGGCTTCTGGGTATAGCGAACATCATATGGTTGAAACCCGTCAGGGCCTTGAGTTGCAGTCACGCTTGTCTGAAAGCATCCAGCAACTGAAAAGCGAGAGCAAGGGCCAGATTCACTGTTACCCAATAGAAAAGGAGAGTGCCCTCCAGGATGCCATCCGATGGGGTGACAAGGCGAAAGCGGTGACCATCATGAATGAGCTGCTGGGGATTATCTTCTTTTCAAGTGGGAATTCCCTAGAACGCATCTCCTTCAGAGTGATGGAGATATTGTCAATCCTTTCAAGAGCCGCTGTACGAGGGGGTGCAGATGAAGAGCAAGTGCTGAAAAAGAGCTTGCAATGCCAAAAGGAGATACGCCAATACTCCTCCTTGGAAGGGATCTCTACCTGGCTTGCCAAGGTCCTCCACTCGTATATGGAGATGGTGTTTGTCTCAATGGACAATCAATATGACCCTACCATTGCCAAGGCCCTGCGCTACATTCATGCCAATTATAGTGGTCATCTTACCCTGGAAGAGGCTGCCCACAGTGCGGACCTGAGCCCAAATTACTTCAGTAATCTTTTCAATACGAGAATGGGGATTTCATTTTCTTCGTACGTGAATGATGTCCGCATCGGACATGCACAGAGGTTGTTGCTCGACACCTCTTTCCCTATCATTGAGGTCGCCTCTTTGGTGGGCTTCGAGGAGCAAAGTTACTTCTCCAAGGTGTTCAAGGAAAAAACCAATCTGTCCCCAGGAAAGTATCGGAGACAAGCAGGTTTTTTCCCTGAAAACAAGCATGAAATACATACAGAAGAGAAGCGTTAACCAAGCAATCGTATAATTGTATAAAAAATAGTAACATTTTTATAGATTGTAAAATATTGGCATCTTATTATATGCAATATAGAGTTTTAATAATCAATTCCAAGGGAAGTAAGGTGAGAATCCTTCACGAGCCCGTCACTGTAATCGCTGACGATCCTACAAGAGCCACTGGGTAACTGGGAAGGTGTAGGGGAGGTTCTAAGCGTAAGCCAGGAAACCTTGATCGATTATCAACAAAAAGCTTCGGGGATCAAGCTATACGTACACCAAGCATGTGGAGGAATTTAGTATGGCTGACATGAAAGCGCTCTCGGAGTTTCTGCAACGGGGTAAGGCAAAGGACGTGAAGGAGTTGACCCAACAGGCGGTTGATGAAGGGATGAAGCCCGAGGAGATCCTGGACCAGGGACTGCTGGCGGGGATGAGCATCATCGGCTTGAAGTTCAAGAACAACGAGGTATTCGTACCTGAGGTTCTCATTGCCGCTAGGGCTATGAATGCCGGTATGGCAATCCTCAAGCCCCTTTTGGTTGCAGACAATATGGTGAGCCGGGGAACGGTGGTGATAGGGACCGTAAAAGGCGACCTGCACGACATCGGAAAGAACCTGGTTGCCATGATGATGGAAGGCAAGGGCCTGACTGTCGTCAACCTGGGAACCGATGTGGCTCCAGCGCGGTTTGTAGAGGCGGCCATCGAGCACAAGGCAAATATCATTGCATGCTCAGCCTTGCTGACTACAACTATGAGAGAGATGGAGAATGTGGTGAAGGCAGTGAAGGAAGCCAACTTGGGGGACAACGTCAAGGTGATGATCGGCGGAGCTCCTGTAACAGAATCATTCAAGGACAAGATTGGAGCGGATGCATATACGACTGATGCGGCGACAGCTTCAGAAGTGGCATTGCAGCTCTGCAAAGAAATAGCATAAGAGGTGAGTAATGACCGGTAAAGAGAGAATTTTCGCTACGCTGTCAGGACTTCCAACTGATCGTTTGCCCTGGGTCCCCTTCACGGGGGTCCATGCAGGCAAGCTTGTGGGCCATGATGC
>CAZGOK010000191.1:0-4341 GCA_964527665.1 uncultured Sphaerochaeta sp. | reverse complement strand
CTATTGGTAAGTATCCTAAAATTACGCATAAAAGCTAGGTTGGGGCATGGAAAACATACTGAGTCATCATAAAAAAGAGTACGGGGAATCACCTCTTGTGATTGTAGAGGTGCCGGGGACCTGCACTCTTTTGGGCAGTTATTCTGACGCCTGCAAAGGGTGGTCGATTTTGGGCACCGATGTTGCCACCCTGTTCGTAGGCATTTCAAAACGCGACGACCAGTTGGTGCGCTTGGCAAATGCAACCCTCAATGACCGCAAACGATTCTCCTTGAGCAATATAAAGTTTCGTAAGGAGGACCGGTGGGGAAATTACATCAAAGGTGTAATTGGTATCCTCGCAAACGAGGGTGTTGAATTTACTGGCATGAATGTGACCGTTGAAGGGCCATTGCTGCTCAGCGACAACCAGATGGTCAGTTCAGCGATCGCTATGGGGGTCTGTATGGCCCTCAATACCCTCATGGACCTGGAGATGAGCATCTCTTCCATGATACGGGTCATCTACCAGGCAAACACCACTTTCAACAATGAGCTGTGCAAGATCAGCGACCTTTTGACTATGTTCAACGGACAACGGGGAAAAGTGCTTTTCTTTGACCTGCAGCACCTGACCTTCCAGGAGCTTGTCTTCCCCTTTACTGAACAGAGCGAGGAGTATGTCGCCCTCATCATAGACAGCAAGATCTCCCCGAATGCAATGCGCGAGGAGATCGCTGCAAAGCGCAGGGCGATAGAGATAGCCTTTACCAAGCTGCGCGAGCTGAAGCCCGGCGGCTTCATCCGTGATTTTCCTGAAGGGGATCTCTCTGCCCGCATAGTCCCCCTTGATGAGGACTCCAGGCACATCTGTGAGTATATCCTGATGGAATCCAGGCTTACCTTCGATGCAGCCTCCATGCTCAAGGCCAAGGATGCTGTGATGTATGGAAAGACTATGGTGAGGACCCAGTCGGGCTTGCGTGACCTGCTTGAGGTCTCCTGTCCTGAGGTCGACTGGCTTACCAAGCGTTCGTCTGAGATAACCGGCAGCATAGGGGCAGTGCTTGTGTCCAATGGCTTTAGCGGTAATGTCATGGTCCTCTTGAGTAAACAGGCGCTTCCAAGTTATATTGGCCGTCTAGAGGAGTACGAACACATTTTCGGTTTTCATCCCCGGTGGTACATCTATGAAGGTGGCGGTTCGGCTAAGGTTGTGTTCCAAGATCATACATGATAATTTTGCTGACAAATGATGACGGATACCAGAGCAGGGGCATTGCTGTCCTTGAAGAGACCCTTGTCCAGGCAGGACACGAGGTCTGGGTATGTGCGCCATCACATGAGCGAAGCGCCAGCAGTCATGCCATGACACTCCGAGGTGATATAACCATCACCGAATATGCTCCCATGCACTATCATTGCAGCGGCACTCCCGCCGATTGCATGCTCTATGCCCGAAAGGGGAATATATTCTCCTCAGACCCTGATCTCGTCATCAGCGGCATCAACCACGGGTACAACATTTCAACTGACATTCTCTACTCCGGTACGGTAGGTGCAGCCCGTGAGGCAGCTCTCACCGGTTTGAAGGCGATAGCCTTGAGCTGTAAGCGTGATGAGGACGGACACCTGCCCTTTGAGAAGGCTGCCCGGTTTGTCGTGGACCACCTCGAAGAGCTTTACCCACTGTGCAGCAGTGAGTGCATCCTTAACATCAACGTCCCGTCCAGGGGCAATGGAAAATGGAAGACGGCGGTCATGAGCTATCTTGACTACCAGGATGCCGTAACCATGAAAGAGGCAGAAAACCAGAAGGTTTACGAAGAATCTTCCCTGACCATTGGAAACTCCGTCGTCTTCTCCCTCAAGGGTGGCATCCCTGCCGTACAGCGGTGCGATACCCTTGAGACCGACTACCAGGCTGTCTCTGCCGGCTACGTCAGCATCACAGCCCTGTCCATCCTCCCTCCCATCCACCATGGCGTCCAAGCCCGGCTGATGCAACTTTCCGAGGGGGTCGGCCATGTGTAGCCTGAGCACCTCCTCCTGGGAGAGCAAATGTACCAAGTGTGGCCTCTGCTGCCATGAGAAGGCGGTGTACGGGCGCATGCTGGTCATCGACTTGGACTCCTGGTGCGAATTCTTCGACCCGGAGACCAAGCAGTGCACCATCTATGCCGAACGGTTCACCCAGAGTAACCGCTGTAAGAAAATGACCTACCTGCGAGCTATGTTCGCAACCTATATTCCCGATAGCTGCGCATACGTAAAATGGGCAAAGGCCAACCATATCCGGTTTGCCCCCCATCGTATGCTCAGGTTCATCCACAGCAAGACCTGTCCCTCTGACGATTCTGACAAGGAACTACACGCCGCGTTCTCCGCGAGGTAGCTTGACCCTGCAAGGGGTTTGTCACTATTTTTACCAAGAGGATACCTATATGGAACAACAGATACTATATCTGGATAACAATGCGACCACGCCTATGGCGCAAGAGGTCATCACTGCTATCTCAGAAGCAAACGAGCTCTTTGGCAATGCCTCCAGCATGCACGGCTTTGGCCGCGAAGCTGCCTTTGTCATCGAGCAGTCAAGAGAAAAGATTGCTGCCCTCATAGAGTGCGAAGCCAATGAGGTCGTGTTCACCAGTGGGGCTAGCGAAGCAAATAATACCGTCTTTACTATTTTTCGCGATGCCATCGACCTTGGCTCCAAGCGAAATCGAATCGTCACTACAGTCATAGAACACCCCTCCATCACTGAAACGGTTAAGTTTCTTAAGAAGAGGGGCTACCGCATCGACGAGATTCCTGTGGACAAGACCGGGCGCGTCGAGCTTGATACATTGGCCACCTATCTTGGTGAGGATGTCGCCTTGGTCTCCGTCATGACAGGAAACAACGAGATAGGGACCATACAGCCAATTGCTGAGATAACCAGGATGGCACACGCTGTGGGGGCCTTCATGCATACCGATGCAACCCAGGCGATAGGCAAGATTCCTGTGCTGATGAAAACCTGGGGTGTGGACTACCTGAGCATTTCGGCCCATAAGTTCTACGGTCCCAAGGGAATCGGAGTCCTTGCAGTCAAGAAGAAGGTTCCCTTTGAACCGTTTGTCCATGGGGGCCATCAGGAGGGCGGCAAGCGTGCCGGAACCTACAACACCCCTTCCATTGTGGGCATGGGCGTTGCCGCTGAGCTGGCAATGGGGGAGTTGGAAACAGAGAGCGCAAGGCTTTGGAACCTTCGGGAGATGCTTCGCAAGGGCATTGTGGAGAAGATTCCCAACGTGGTGGTGAATGGAAACCAAGAGCACTGCCTTCCGGGCACCCTGGATGTCTCGTTTCCCAATGCAGAGGGGGAGTCCATCCTGCTCTATCTCGATTTGGAAGGGATCATGGTCTCTACCGGCAGTGCCTGTGCAAGCGGCTCCCTTGAGCCCAGCTATGTGCTCCTGGCTGCCGGAGTGGATATAGAACTGGCGCATGGATCGATCAGGTTCAGTTTTGGTCGGTACAACACCGAGGATGAGGTTCTCTATGTTTTGGAGAAGCTGCCGCCGATTATCAAGCGCCTAAGAGGAATGTCAATACGATGAGTACAAACTTTATGAGTCAGTGGGTTTACTCCCCAGTGGTCAAGGATCACTTTATGAATCCCAGAAACACCTGGGTCGAAGACGAGGATTTTGCATATGACGGCATCGGCGAAGTCGGATCGCTTGCCTGTGGAGACCAGATGAGGATCGCCATCCAGGTAAAGGATGATGTGATAGTCGATCTGCGTTGGCTTACCTATGGGTGTGCCTCTGCAATTGCAAGCACCTCCATGATGAGTGAGATGGTCATGGGAATGGGCCTGGAAGAGGCCTATCATCTCTCCCCTGCCGCCATTACCGAAGCCCTTGGAGGGTTGCCCGACCACAAGTTCCACTGCTCCGTCCTAGGGGACAAGGGGCTGCGTGCCGCTATCGATGACTATCTGACAAAGCAGAAGCGGGACAATCCCTTCAAGAGGAAGATAGCCAAGGTCATCTGCGAGTGTAAGAACGTCACCGACGTTGCCATCGAGGACCTGGTGAAGAGTGGAGAGGCCAAGACCCTCGATGACCTGGAAAGGATCACCGAGTATGGCACTGTATGTGGAAAGTGCAAGGACCAGGTAGCTGAGCTGTTTGACCAGTTCAAGCACATCTACAGCACCTGATCGGTGTGATGGTCTGAGAGACTGGATATTCGAAAACACGAAAATTAAGAAACAAAGAAAGAGAAGAGGCGACCCGGTCGCCTCTTTCCTTATGGTGCGCTCGGTATGAGCGTTCTCTAAAGGGTGAAAGTCCCAAGTACGGGTGATAG
>CAZGOK010000190.1:0-4385 GCA_964527665.1 uncultured Sphaerochaeta sp. | reverse complement strand
TGATCATGGCGGAAAATGAGGCCGATGAGCTATTGTTCAATGGGGACAGTGGCATCTATACCTACGAGGGAAAGCACTACCTTATTGGCGATGGTGTCTTTCTTGCGTACACAGACCTGTCAGTTGCCAAGGCGGATTGGTTTGGCCAGAGTGAAGAGGAGATGTGGGCCCAGATCAGGGAAGAGGGTGAGTTCATAGACTCATTTGTTGATGACGAGACAACTCTCTATGAGGATTACTATTGTGAGGGGCTGTACTATAGGGTGCACTATCAGGGCGAAAAGAGTGTTGAGTGCTCTCACCAAGGGTGGGATTCGATGGAAGAAATAGCTATGATGAGCCTGCCTTCTCTTCCTGGTGATCTCTCGTCCTTCGAGTTTCCTGTGATGCAGGACGAGCACACAGAGATCTATTTTGATGAGGACCTCTTCCACTGGTTCCTTGATAGAGGAGATATCCACAAGACACTGTTCAGCTCAGCAGAAGAGGGGGAGATCCCCCTGGTCAGCTACATTGTAAAACTGGAGGGAGATTTTTTCATCGCCACCCCTTCTGAATACTCCATCGAGGGACGATTCTCCTCTGTTGAAGAAGTCTTGCTGGTGGCCGACTACGCCACCATAGGAAAATACTCCTATGAGGAGATCGACTATGTAAAAGCCTGCCTGCTCGATCGCGAAGCCAACGATGAGGAGGTGGACTATATAGCTGATAAGGGCTTGTACTGGTGGTTCAAGATGAACGTCCCCTTTGAAGGAAACTATGTACAAAAGGAAGGAGAAAACCAGGGCAACTCTTATGATATTTACCGCCTTTTGGATGGGTTCTTTGTCCTTGATGCATATCAGCGATCGGTAATGGGCAAATACACCTCTTTTGAGAGTGCTTATAATGGAGCTAAAGAGGAGTATGAGGAGTCTGACGATGAAGACGATTATGATTATGATGATGACCATTACGACGATGAAGATACTGAAGCGTAGGTAGATCCACTCCTTCAAAAAGCTAGGGTGTCTACTCAGAGATTAGTTGTTGGTTGTATGTGTGATATTTCTTAATTGCAAGACCGATGGTCAGCATGTGCAAAGAGAGCCTCCGTTAGTAGCGGGGGCTCTCCTGCACATGGGTGCTACATATACATGCTTGTTGTAGGACACAGAATAAACTAGCTTGGCCCAGTTTTGTCAGTACCTGAGCCAGGGAGAGTAATCTCGCCGGCCAACCACCTATCCAGGGCATCTTTACTGAAACGCCAGTTCCTGCCAACTTTCTGGCAAGGGATTCTTCCGTTGCGCGCAAGCACATAAATCGTGGATTCGGCAATCTTTAAATATTCAGAACACTCTTGCAGGGTTAAGACTGGGCTTTTTATTGATGACATGCCCTAGTATTACCTAATAGCTATTAAATATCAACTCATTTTATCTAAATAATGCAGTATTAATGTTCAATACTATTAGATATTAGTTATATTAATCAGTATTTGATTTATAAAGCCAATAATTAATGAATATCAGCTTTAACTGATAGATATTATTGTCTGCTGCATTGACAATACATCGTTTCTGGATGATACTATAGTCAAGAAGGTGTCTTTGAGTAATCAGACTTCTTCCAGAGCTTGTAATCGCTGACCCGCTCTAGGGGACGCCGTTACTCGCCACACAAAGTGACCAACCTTTTTCCCTGTAAATGCAAGGTCTTTGCAAAGGATGAGTTGGCAATACTTCCATCAGGAATAATTCTTTCTTTCATACGTCTCACCCATTACAGGTGTATTGTGCATGTATGCTCTCTTCAGAGTACATTTCCTATGCAATTGTCATCCCTGTAGAAGGATTTGTGTGAAGCTCCTGGCCGGGCTTTAATTAAGAATATCTATCCAGTACGGAGATGTGCTTCGTGCAATCATGAATTAAGAAGTCCGGAGGATTTCAATGAAACAAACTAAAAAAGTAAGAAGTTATCTAGCTGTATTTGCGATTATCACAATTGCACTAATTTTTGTGGGGTGTGAGGCTGGCTTAGGGCAGAACACTCCCCCTGAAGTGCTTATAACATCCCCTTCCAAAGATGCCATTGGTGTTGACACCAATGGTGCGATCACCGCTACGTTCAAGGAAGCCCTGGATCCAGCAACTATAACAAACAGTACTTTCACTGTAAGCAAGGATGGCGTGGATATCGACGGAATCGTCACATATGACGGGCCCAATAGGACAGTAATTTTTACTCCATCTACAGTTCTGAGCAACTCCAAAGAGTATACCGCGACGCTGACAACAGGTGTGCAGTCTACCGCTCAAATTGCTATGGCAGAGGAAAAGGTCTGGATTTTCACCACAGGTGTTGGTCTATCACCGGTAGCCCTTGGAACCTCTGAAAATTATGTAATTTTGGCGAAAACCGGAATTTCGACTGTCCCCGCTTCTGTGATTACAGGTGATGTGGGAATAAGTCCTGCTGCTGAATCCTATCTGACCGGATTCTCACAGACCGATGCGACCGGATACGCAACCTCTCCACAGGTAACTGGGTTCCTGTACGCAGCTGATATGGCGCCTCCTACATCCATTAACCTGACGACAGCAGTAGAGGATATGTTGACAGCATATTCTGATGCAGCCGGACGGGTAAACCCTGATTCGCTAAATCTAAAATCTGGGGCAATTGGTGGTGAGAACCTCTCCTCCGGCCTCTACAAATGGACAACTGATGTGGACATCAGTGGATCTAATCTCACCATCAATGGTGGTGCGACCGATACCTGGATTTTTCAGATAGATGGGAATCTTTCTTTAGCCAGCGCATTAGATATAACTCTTTCAGGCGGAGCATTGGCAGAAAATATCTTCTGGCAGGTTGCCGGAACAGTTACCATGGGTGCCAATTCTCACTTTAAGGGTGTTGTATTGTGCAAGACCAATATAGCGGTAGGAAACCAAGTCACAATGAACGGTAGGCTGTTGGCTCAGACTTCGATTGCCCTCGACCAGGCTACGGTGACTCAACCTTAAGTATATTGCTTGTGTGTAAATAATCATAAGAGAGCTTGTTATTTGGCGGCGATGTATGATCCTATCGCTTTGCATATACAGATTTCGCTGGAACCATGCTCTCAATGACTGAAGATACTGAAAATACACATAGTGCGAAGACTTGATTCGTACCTCGCATATAAGAGATCCGGAGGATTTCAATGAAAAAAATCAAAAATGTAAGAAAATTTCTACTGCCAATGGTTGCAATAATCATAATTGCACTCTCGTTTATCGGATGTGAGGCAGGCATCGCCTCTACAGGTATCGGTACCTCAGCCGTCGATCTGGGAACTGCAGGCAATTATGTAATCCTAGCAAAGACTGGAGTTTCAACAGCCTCAACTTCTAATATCACAGGTGATGTGGGATTAAGCCCAGCTTCCAGAACGTATCTGACGGGGTTTGGTGAGACTCTTGCGGGAACATATGCAACATCTACCCAAGTCTCAGGACAGCTCTTTGCCGCTACCATGGATTCACCTACTCCTTCAAACTTGACTACAGCCGTAGCAGATATGCAGACAGCCTACAACTTTGCTGCAGGCCGCACAGAACCTGATACCTTAAACCTCTTGTCTGGAGCAATTGGAGGTCAGACTCTCACCCCTGGTCTCTACAAATGGACAAGTTCGGTGGGCATCAGTGGTTCCAGTCTCACCATCAGCGGAACAGCAACCGATACATGGATCTTCCAGGTAGATGGTGATCTTACCCTCGCTGCTGCCACGAGCATAACTCTTGCCGGTGGTGCTGTGGAAGAAAATATTGTCTGGGTGGTTGCCGGTTCAGTGACCATGGGAACAAACTCATACTTTAAGGGTGTGGTGTTGTGCAAGACTAATATTGCTGTGCAAACTGGTGCTTCGATGAAGGGGAGGCTGCTGGCCCAAACTGCGGTTACCCTTGATCAAGCTACGGTGACCCAGCCTTAAATATAAGACTTATGCGTGCATAACCATAAGAGAGAGTTTGTTGTTTTGACGGCGTCTCATGAAGTTTTCATGCGACGCCGTCTCTATCTATTTCCTTTCTCTTTCTCTATTTTCTTTTTATTCATTACACTTTGGGTCTTTTCTTACTTGCTGTTTACCCATGCCAACATAGTATGTATGGAATGGGATAGTGCTAGTACATTTCTACATAGTGCAAAGAGAGACTCCATCTGTTGTGGAGTCTCGCTTTGCAAGATGATATTCTTGGGAATGTTCTGTTCAGGAAATCTATGAGTAGGTATCTGATGTAATCAGAGAGGATTGACCATCCTATTCTCACCCACCAGTCCCACATGTACGTTCTGGCTTACAAGCTGATGCCTCTCTGGGTGAGCGATCATCCACTTGTTCT
>CAZGOK010000189.1:0-4401 GCA_964527665.1 uncultured Sphaerochaeta sp. | reverse complement strand
ATACTGTGTTGTTAAATGCTCACCAGCGTGCAATCAGGTACGGTCCGATGGATTGTGAGAAGAGTGTACTCACCATCCCCATCGCTTCGCTATGCGCGGAATACTGCAGGTTGACCACCGAAGGGGCCTTGACGGCAAAGGGCTCGAGGACCTCACTTAAGAAGAGTGAGAAATGTTCAGCTGTCGCTACATCCACAAAGGGGCTGAGGATGTAGATGATGTCGGGAAAGAAGGTGAGGTGAAGGTTTCTGATGACCTGGGATATGATGGTATGGATCTCAGAGAGCTTTTCCTCTGTGATGAATCCTTGCTGGATGCTCCGTTGGATGGACTCTTTGTCGATGGTGCTGGTCCAGTCATAGGCTTCCATGAATTTGGGGACGGAGGCAAGGTTCTCTATGGTCTGTGTCTTGCCGTTTCCGAAGGGTACCATCCAGTGACCTATCTCGCCGAATAGGCCCCCTCCTGACTGCAGAAGCGCTCCGTTGGAGGCATAGGAGATGGCAATTCCATACCCCCAGTGCAAGAGCAGGGAGCTTTTTGTATACGCGTCAGGCTCTGCAAGGAGGCGGTAGTTGAGGATGGCATCAATATTGCGTTCTAAGATCACGCTGCCTTCGGTGAAGCCGGTGATGCTCTCAAACTTCAGGTTCCTCATCTGGGGGAACCGCGTCACCATACGCCAGAGGTTTGCCTCCTTGTCGATGAGGCCCGGGACGGCTATGCCGTAGCCCAGCAGATGGGTCCCAACCGGAACCTTTGCCGAGCACTCCTTTATGAGGCCATTGAGGATAAGGACCATATCGGATGCAGTAAGGTTTTTATCCAGCTTGAGGATCTGTTCCTCAACGACCTCCCCTCCAAAGTTTGCAATGGTGGTGATCAGGGACATGGACATGATGGAGAACGATATGACCCAAAACCTGTTTGCCTTGATGGAGAGGTACCACTCTGGCCTGCCACGCCCTGCATTCGCCCGAACGCTCAGCTCGTCCACCAGGCCATCCTCGATCATCTCACCGATGGACATCGAGACGGTGGAAGGACGCATGCCCAGGGAGTCTATAATCATTTTCCGGGATGCTGTCCCGTTTTCAGCGATGTACTGCAGGATGAGGATCTTGACCCTATCCTTTTCTCTTGTGCAGGCCTGGAGCAAGGAGCGATAGTCGAGCACGGTTTTTCGGTTTGGCAGGTGTGTAGTGGGCATGTAGGCATTATATGCATAGAATCTCCTAATTGAAAAGGAAAGAGAGAAATCCCTGAACCCAATATAGGCAGAAGAAGGGGTCATCCTGCTTTACCTAGCCTTGTGGAGGCGATACACTAAGGCCAGCAATTGTTGGAGGTAATGCGAATTGGACCACACTACTACAATTCTCTCCCGTCTTCGCTGTATCCCGATGGCCAAGGCCTTTACCCCGGACCAAGCCCCTCTGTTGGCTGCCGCCCTCAGGGCGAGCGGTCTGAAGGTACTGAACATTTCCCAGCAGGCAGAGCAGGGCAGCCTCCTGCTGCGTACATTCAGCGGCGACTACCCCGACATTTTGGTAGGGGCTGGGAATGTGCAGACCCTTGATGAAGCGCTCAAGGCGATAGATGAGGGGGCTCAGTTCATCTTCTCCCCTCTCTTCGATAGGGAGATGATCAAGCTCGCCAAGAGAAGGAAGGTCTCCATCTTCCCTGTCTCCACCGATGGGGCTAAGTGCAGGAGGATGAACCTCGATGTCGCAGGCTTCTACCCTGTGGACGAGCTCGGAGGCTTGCCGGCCATCGACAAGCTTGCAGAATCTTTCAAGCTCAAGGTCATCGTAGCAGGGGGCATTACCGAACAGGATATGCCCACCTTCCTGGAAAACCCCAATGTCCTTGCCATGACAGGCAGCTGGATGTTTGCCAAGGGAGCGGTTGCCGCCAACAACTGGCAGGAGATCACAGAAAGCCTGAAGAGGGCACGCAAGTGGGTGATCGGGTAGGAAACAAAGCAAAGCAAACAAAAGGCTTTCCCAAATTGGTAGATTCAGTACAAGACTAAGGAAGAAACCCTGTACCCAGAGACAGAGCGTGTTCAGCTGACAAGGGGAGCCGATAGACCAAGGTGCAGCGAGTAGGAAAAAGCAAATGATTGAAAGAACCTGAGAGAGATCTCAGGTTCTTTTCCTTGTACCTTGCTTTGCAAAGAATCTCTGAATGCTGAGGAATACATAAATAGGTGTTAGACGAAGCAATATGTATTGTATTATTTGTTAATTATACTACAAATTTAAAGGTTTTTACTATTGACAATGAAAACTTTATGTTTAAGATACTTTTTTAAAATTTAAAATGAAAACTTAAGATTATTCGAACTTTATTAAAATGAATTATGAAAACTTGACAAATAGAAAGAACGGTACTAGTATCTCCTTATCATTCTATTAGTCCTTAGTTGAGGAAATTTGAGTATCAATATGTAGGAGAGTGCCCCTATGATACAGAGACCACAGTACTTGGAAAACTTAAAGCAACTGAAAGATACACGTCTCATTAAGGTTATTACTGGGATTCGTCGTTGTGGCAAATCTACCCTGATGGATCTCTACCGTACCTATCTGATCGAATCAGGTATTGAGCAAAGCCAGATCATTTCAATAAATTTTGAAGATATGAATAATGCACATTTGTTGGATGCTGTCACCCTCCATACATATGTACGAGATAGGCTTATCAGTGACCATATGTACTATATTTTCCTTGATGAAGTGCAGAATGTTCCCCAATTCCCCAATGTGCTTGATAGCTTGTATATACAGCCCAATGTAGATCTCTATGTGACTGGATCGAACGCCTTTTTGCTTTCCAGCGAGCTGGCTACACTGCTTTCTGGACGATATGTGGAAATTCAGATGCTTCCCCTTTCTTTTAAGGAGTATGTTACAGCTGTAGCTCCTGGGGGCAGTCTCAGAAGAAAATACAATGATTATGTGCGCTATAGCTCCTTTCCCTATGCTCTGTCACTCCAAGATAGACCTGAGATGCTGAATCAGTACCTTCAAGGCATCTATAGTACGGTGGTACTTAAGGATGTTCTTGCCAAAAATGCAATTTCTGATGTCTTGTTGTTGGAAAGCCTCATCAAGTTCATATTTGATTCAGTTGGTAATTTGATTTCCCCAAAGAAAATTGCTGATACCTTGAATGCCCACGGAAGGAAGACTTCTTCCCCTACCGTTGAAAAATATCTGTCGGCTCTGGTCGATAGCTATATCCTATATCGCGTTCATAGGTTTGATGTAAAGGGTCGTGACTACCTAAAAACCCTGGAGAAATATTATTGTGTTGATATTGGGTTGCGCTATCTGCTCCTCGGAAGCCAAGCTGGTGATAGTGGTCATATCTTGGAGAATGTCATCTATCTCGAGCTTTTGCGAAGGGGCTACACTGTCTATGTAGGGAAGACCCCCACCAGTGAAATTGATTTTGTAACCAGGGACTCTCAGGGTAGCTTTGCATATTACCAGGTTAGTTATACAGTGCAAGAGCAAAGGACACTTGAAAGAGAACTCGCACCACTTCTTGGTGTGGATGACCATTATCCAAAGTTCCTCATTACCTTAGATGAGGAGAATGAATCAGACTACAAAGGGATTCGCATTATCAATGCTCTGGATTTCCTCCTATCATAAAACTTGACTTCTCATAAAAACCAGTGCACTATTTGGGTGTACATATCATTTAAGGTAACCGATGCTGCGCCCCTATTGAGCTGTTGAAGGTTTCATTGTACTTGTCCCTCTTTCGAGATCACGGACACCATTCTTTTTTACTGAACTGTTTTCTATATCGTAACTCTTTTTGTAGGGTGTCTTGTTGTATGGATAGCATTGAATATAAGAAGAAGCGGAAATGATGAAATGAAGATAAGGATGAAGAGACTTGTTTGCGATATGAATGCCTAGTAGGCAGTTGAACACAAGGAGGTTCCCATGGTCATACAGTATGAAGGCAATATTGGCTTTCAGATGCAGGAGATGCTTACCTCTCTTTCCCAGGACAGTGTTTCTGAGTTTGTGATCGCCTTTCTGCAGAGGCACAGGATCCCTTTCAAACAGAATTCCCATGCCATCTTCAATTATAGTCATCCTGATGAGCCTGTTATCAGGTGCTTCCTGGACGAGGTGGCCAATCTTGAGGAGATGAACCTGCTCTATCAACTTGAGTGGGATCATAATCCCTTGGAATACATTGAGGATACTATCACAGAAGAGGAGTTCGGGGTGTTCCTGCAGCTCAAGGTACTTCAGAAGTATCCGAACCTGAACTTTGTTTTCAGTAGGAATGAAAAGGACCCCAGAGATCTAGAAGATCTGTTCATAGGGGAGGCTGTGACGCTGGTGTAAGGACAATTCACGAACAGGTAAC
>CAZGOK010000188.1:0-4425 GCA_964527665.1 uncultured Sphaerochaeta sp. | reverse complement strand
CCCCATAGGGGCCTGGCCACATGTAGTACCCCGCCTTTGAGGATATCAGCAGTTCATCACGATGGGAGCCAAACTGCTCTTTCAGAATCTGGCCAAACCTGGTCTCTGCACTCCCTGGCTCCGGCCCGTAGTTGTTGGCCAAGTCGAAATGGGTGATGCCATGGTCGAAGGCACTGCACAGTATATCTGTTGCCACACTGTGGTCAGCATCTGTTCCGAAGTTATGCCAGAGTCCTAGGGAGAGCTCAGGCAGCTTCAAGCCGCTCGATCCTGCATAACGGTACTTCATATCTTCATAACGATTTGTATTTGGTGTGTAACTCATACTATGACTATACACTACTTAGGAGGTAGGTCAAGGTGAGCAAAACACCAATCTCCAATGTTTTCTAACCCCCTAAGGGTATGCTATAGTCTTTCCATGAACAAAACAGTGCAGACCTTTCTTGAACTGGTCAGGATAAACTCAGTCTCCGGCGATGAAGGGCTCATAGGCCTCCTCCTTGAGACAAAGCTCCTCGGCTTGGGCCTTTCCACAAGCTGGGATGAGGGGGGAAACCTCTATGCCTATCTTCCAGGATCTGGGCCAACCATCCTCCTCAGTGCCCACATGGACACCGTAAGCCTTGCCTTTGATGTAGAGCCTTTGGTAGAGGAAGGCCTTATTCATACTGGGGGAAAAACAGCCTTGGGAGCCGATGACAAGGCAGCCATCGCTGCCATCCTCACCGTCTTGGAAGCCATCCAAGACGAAGGGATTTCCCATCCAAACCTGGTAATCCTCTTCTCAGTCAGAGAAGAGCTTGGCCTGCAAGGCATAGCCCATGTGGATACAAGCAAGCTCGCAGGAGTCGACCTTGGATATGTCTTCGATGCAGAGGGGCCCGTAGGGACCTTCATCACCGCTGCCCCGGGTTCGATAAAGCTCGATGTCACCTTTCTTGGCAAGGGGGCCCATGCAGGCTTCTCCCCGGAGAGTGGCATCAGTGCAATACAGATGGCCAGCGATGCCATCTCATCGATGCGCCTGTTGCGTATCGATGAGGAGACCACCGCAAACGTCGGCTCCTTTATGGCTCCGGGCTCCAGAAACATCGTCTGTGACAAGGCAGTCCTCTCCTTTGAGGCAAGAAGCCTCGATCCAAAGAAACTCTTGTCCCAAATAGCACACATGAAAGAGTGCCTGCAGCAAGCGGCCAAGGAGCATGGGGGAAAGGTAGTCATAGAGGAAGAGCTTCTTTATGAAGCATACAAACTTGATACCAGTGCTCCCTCTTTTGCACAGGTGAGGAAGGCTTGTACAGAGCTCGGGCTCCCCTACAAGGAGAGACCTACCCTAGGCGGCAGTGATGCGAATGTACTCAATGCCAAAGGCATTCCCACAGTGGTGTGCACCACAGGCTATGAAGCACCACATACCACCAACGAATCAATACAGGTGAGCCAACTCCTGCTTTTGACCTCCCTGGTCAAAGCATTGGCAACAAGACAGGAGCGTATATGAAAACGGTAACTATCATAGGAAGCGGTGCAGTAGGGGCGATGTACGGCCTGCGGCTACGCAACCTGCTGGGCAAAGAGAACGTCATCTTCCTCGCTGATGAGAATCGAAGGGAGAGGTATGCAGCACAACCCATTTACCTCAATAGCGAGCGCGCTGACTTCACCTTCGTAGACCCCAAGGATGCACAGGTGAGTGACCTGGTCATCCTTGCGACCAAGAACCTGCAGCTCGAAGAGGCAGTGAGGCAGATAGAGGGTGCTGTCGGAGAAAATACCGTCATCCTCTCCCTGCTCAACGGCATCGAAAGCGAGGAGAGGCTGAGCGAGGCCTTTGGGAGTGAGCATGTGCTCTATGGCTTTGCAGTAGGGCTCAACTCCACCCATGTGGGGAATAGGATTGATTTCAGCGAAGAGGGACGGATCGTGTTTGGCGAGAAGGACAACAACAGGAGCGAGCGGATAGAGGCTATCTGCTCCCTCTTCAAACGTGCACACATCGCCTATGTGGTGCCCCAGGACATCCGCCTGGAGCAGTGGAAGAAGTTCATGCTCAATACAGCCTTCAACACCATAAGCGCCCTATGCAGGGCAACCTATGGCGACCTCAAGCAAGACAGTGTAAAGGCCCTTGCATGGAAGGCAAGCAAAGAGGTGCAGGCCGTCGGACAGAAAGAGGGAGTGTTCCTCTCCGATGCGATGATCGAGGATAACTACGCGATAGTGACCGCCTTGGGCTATGAAGGAAAAACCTCCATGTGTCAGGACATGGAGGCTCAAAGAAAGACCGAAAACGGTTGGTTTTGTTCAGCTGTAGTGCGGTTAGGGGAAAAACATGCCATCCCCACCCCTACCTGTGAGGTCCTCTCGCTGTTGGTTGAGGCATCGGAAGGGGTGTATCTCAGGCAGAAAGAAGCTCCTCTGCAGCCTTCTTCTTAGCCTGGAGCAACAGGTCCACTAGCTCAACGACCTGGTCTTCAGGGCACTTGGTGCAGTAGATATGAAAATCGTTGGCTGTCTGGGGGACTGTCTTGGCCATCTCAAGCAACCTGTGCTTCTCTAGAATCCTTACAGCAGGAACGTTATATTTCCTGGCCATGGCATCCCTGGCTTGGAAAAAATGCTTGAGGTAGGTCTTCTCCTCCCGGTTCATATACTTCCAGGAGGCAAACTTGGTCCAACCCGGCTTGTCCGGACCCTTGGGCTTTGCTACGGTGAGCATGGTCTTATTGACTTGCTCTGTCAGGTTTTTCTCCTCAACTAAGGTGGTAAGGATATCCTTCAAGGCGAAGAGGTGGGCTACGTCGCTCAGGGCGTACTGGACCTGGTCCTCCTTCAGGGGCCTTCTCAACCAGTTGGTCATCTGGTTCTTCTTCTTGCTCTTGTTGCTCTTCTCCTCTTGCGCCCCCAGATGAAGCTCAACCAGGCCAGTAAGATTGCCTGTGTACCCCAGGGCAAGTGCCTGCACCCTGATGTCAAAGGCATGGGCAAGGGCGATGCCGTATGCCTTGCGTACAAGGGAGGCATCACTGGCACAGTCAAACATGACCTTCTCCAGATCAGGATCTTCAAGGAAGGTTTTCAAAGCCTCCTTGCTTACCTTGAAAGGATCGATGAGGAAGTACTGCTCCCCATCAAAAATCTGTATAAGACAGAGGTGTTCGCCGTAGATATGCAGGTTGAACTCACCTTCAAAGTCCATGGCGATAGAGAGGATCTCCCTTTGTTTCCAGCTCTGTACGAGCGAAGAGAGTTTGGTATCGGAATCAATGGTTTTATAAGTATACATATAAGGCAGTATATCAGAATGGCGTACATATGAACACCGAAGGCTTCCCTTACAGGAAGCCTTCGTCAGGTGACAGAAAGAGAATTGGTGCGTTCTTTAGGTTGTTTCCACTTCCCTGGGAAGGACCAGGTTGAGGAATATGCCTACCAGGGTAGCCAAGGCAACCCCGCCAAGGGAGAATTCCATGTTTTGTCCCATGGCAAAGTTAAGCACTCCCCCACCGATGCCGATCACCAGGATCACACTGCTTATGGTGAGGTTTCTCTTGTCCTCATAGTCGACACCGCTGTCTACCAGGGTTCGCAGGCCGCTGGATGCAATGGTACCGAAGAGCAGCATGGAAATACCTCCCAACACAGGATTGGGGATGGTCTGGATCAGGGCTCCGAACTTGGGGAAGAAGGAAAGCAGGATAGCAAAGACAGCAGCCCCGCCTGTTACCCAGACACTGTAGACACGGGTAAGGGCCAGGACTCCAATATTCTCACCATAGGTGGTGTTGGGGGGTCCTCCCCAGAAGGATGCCCACAGCGTTGCTATACCGTCACCGGCAAGGGTCCTTTCAAGGCCCGGCTCCTTATAGAAATCCTTGCCCACCACTTTGGAGATGGTCAGGGTATCACCGAGGTGCTCACATATGGTGGCAAGCGATACGATGATGAAGGTAACGCTGGCAACCAGGTTGAACTTGGGAACGGCAAAGGTCGGAAGGCCAAACCAGGAGGCGGCCTTGACCCCTTCAAAGCTGATCAGGGCAAAGGATGGTGAGAGCATACCCATCAGTAGGGTGAAGAAGTACCCTGTCAGAAGCCCCACCAACAGGGGGATGATGCTGAAGAACCCTTTTGCAAAGAGGTTCATCACAATAGTCATCGTCAGCGTCACCGTGGCGATGGTAAGCAAGACAAGGCTGTAGTTGCCCTGTGCGTCATTCATTGCCATGCCCATGGCGGTCGGGGCAAGGTTCAGTCCGATGACAACGATGACCGACCCGATGACCACTGGAGGCAGAGCCTTACCCAGCCATGCGTGGCCGCTTTTCTTGATGATGAATGCCACAATGATATAGAAGATACCCGAGACAAAGGCACCACCCATCGCATAGGCCATTCCATAGGAGGATGATATGGCGATTA
>CAZGOK010000187.1:0-4437 GCA_964527665.1 uncultured Sphaerochaeta sp. | reverse complement strand
CCAACATAGTGGCCACCTGGTCGCTCAACGCCCCCACCATCATAGAAAAAGAGGAGCATCTCAGCGCAACGCTCGAGCAGCGAATAGCTGCAGCACGAAAGGCAGCAGACAAAGGTATCCCGGTAGGCTTTCACCTCCACCCCATGGTCTGGTTCAAGGGTTGGCAAGATGAGTACAGAAGTGTGATCGAACAAGTGACGACAACCTTCAAGCCGGAGGAGCTGGTCATGTTCTCCTTGGGGACTCTGACCTTTACCAAGGCTGTGCTACGCACACTCAGGAGCCAGGGGCGCGAAAGCCGCATACTCGATATGGAGCTCACAGGTGCTGCAGGCAAGTACTCCTACCCCCTGGCGACCAAACAGGAAATGTTCTCCCATGCCTACTCCTGCTTTCCCAAAAAATGGAGGGAAGAGGGTCCGTTCTTCTACCTCTGTATGGAGGACCCCACCCTTTGGGAGCCGACTTTCGGCTATGACTATCCCAATGACAGGAGTTTTGAAGCTGCCATGAAGGAAGCTTATCAGAAGAGAGTTGCCCTATTGGCCAAGAAAAAGCCGCTGTTTTAGAAAAGCAATGTAAAAGAGTACAAACTCGCTCTTGTATTCTTCTACTTGTGCATTACACTGTACGCAAATCACTTCAGGAGTATTTGCCCATGAGCAGACGCAACGATGCGGTCAAAGTGTATGATGTCCCGGCCTATAAACAGATGTTCCCCTACATCATGCCCAAGCGGTGTGATTCCCTTGTCTACCAGAATATGGTGCTGGACCTGACCAATGCAGTGGCTTTCATCAAAAAGAACAAGCGCTCTGACGGTTCCAACTTTAGGATCTTCGAGCTTTTCATCGCTGCCATGATGAGGACCATCGCCCTCAGACCTCAACTGAACAGGTTTGTTGCAAACTATCAGTATTGGCAACGCGACGAGCTGTCGGTCAACTTCTTTGTAAAAGAGGACTATACCGACGATGCTCCTGAACACAGCATGCCCGTGTACTTCTCATCCGAGATGACCTTGGACGAGATGTCCAAGATCATCGACAGTGCGATCATAGCCCAGAGGAAACCTGAGAATGAGACGGTTACCGATAGGGCGATCCTCTTCTTCCTAAAATTTCCCAAGGTGCTGATTAGGATGATAGCCAGTCTCATCTGCCTGCTTGACCGCCATGGGAAGGCCCCAAAGGCCCTCAGTGAGGCCGACGGCCTGCATACCACCATGTTCATCAGCAACATGGGCAGCATTGGCCTTGGCGGGGGAAGCCCCCACCACCACCTCTTCGAGTGGGGCACCACCAGTTTGTTTGTCACTATGGGAATATTGAAAAGGATCCGTAAGACAGTCGGGGATGTGAAAACATATACCGACACTATGGAGATTGGCTTCACCGTCGATGAGAGGATCACCGACGGCTTTTACTTTACCAAGTCCATCAAGTTGTTTCAGGACCTGCTGAATAACCCGGAGCTTCTGACAGTCAGGCCGATCCTGCCTCCTCCCCCTCTCACAAAGAAGGAGTACCGCCAGAAGCTGAAGGCAGCAAGAGTCTCTAGCTGAGCTTGGATTCAAAGAGTTCTTTAGCTCTTCCTTTCAAAGGGTTTTCCTCGCCCTGAAGCACTGCCTTGAGGGCTGTCAGTTCGTTTGCACTGAAGGTCTTCGCCCCCCTCTTGTGCTCCTCAAATGCTTCGGTTGCGATGGGGCATACCTTACGGACCATCTCAAGGATGGTCTGGGCATAGATGCGGATCTCATACTGGGCGTGCTCGTCCAGGCGGAGTTGCAAAAAGTGGAAGAGGTTGTGCAGATCCATCTGCCAATACCATTCAGTATAGAGGCTGAGGGGAAGGTCTATCCTGGCAAGTTCCCTTGCGATTCCCATATCCAGCAGTTTCTGGTAGTTCTCATAGCTTCGCTTCTGGTCCTCGGCAAGCAAGGCGAGCACCTCATGGGCAACGGCGGGTTCGACTGCCTCAGGCATCCGACCCTGCTTGTTGTCATCGCTTTGGTAGTTTATATGCTCAGGGTCGGGACGGTAACAGTCGTTTGTCATGACGCTGTACCTGCCGCTGATCTCATTGACGCGTCCTGTGCGGTGACGGATCCACTGCCGTGCAACAAAGATCGGCATGCGCACGTGGAAGGTGAAGTTGACCTGTTCAAAGGGTGAGGTGTGGTCGTTGCGCAGCAGGTAGGTTATCAGGCCCTTGTCCTGGCGGTAGGTCTTCGTACCACTGCCATAGGAGACGCGGGCGCTTTGTACGATACGTTCATCGCTACCGAGGTAGTCGACGAGGCGGACAAAACCGTGATCCAGGACCGCAACCTCCTTGTCAAGAATCTCTTCAGCTGCAGGGACAATACAGTGGGCCATGGCAAACTCCTCATATGAGCCACCAAATAGCAGGGTTGCAAAGGTGGCGAGAACAGTACAATACTGTTGGGTTTTCCTGCCATTATGCAACCATCAAGGCAAAAACTCAAGGGCCCTAGAGCAACCCCATCCTCCCTAGCAGTACAGCGATACCTGCCGAGCAAGCGGTCTCTGTCCTGAGGATTCTCCCCCCTAGCGATGCAGGTACAAAGCCTGAGGCAAGGAAGATGGACCTCTCACGGTCGGTGAAGCCACGCTCCCCGCCAATTGCAAGCACCACTGGGTGGGAAGAGACAGCCAAGGCGGAAAGAGGAGTTGCTTCCATCCTGTTGTCCAACACTATTTTGGTAAAACTACTGTCCAGCTGTGCTATGGCATCCGCTACAGAGGAGGCGAAGGCAACCTCACTTACCCCGGTCTCCCCGCTTTGCATCGCCCCATCCAAAAGGATGGAGTGAAACTCCCCGCTCTGGTAGAGCTTGGCATCGGCATAGGATTTCTCGGTGGTGTCGGAGCCGGTAAGCAGTATCCTTGAGACTCCAAGGCTTACAGCCTCCCTGAGGATCCGTCTCATGCAGATGGGGCGCACCTGCGCAACCAGCAGCGTTACAGGATAGAGCGGCGGTGAAACCCCCTCAACAACAAAGCTGAAATGGAGGCTCTCCTGGTCCATAGAAAGGATGGTTGCCACCCCTTTGGGACCGTTTGTCTCTCCGGCAAGGAATTGTCCCCCAACGCCTAGTTTCAGGATTTTCCGTATGTGCAAGGCTCGGTGGTCAAGGAGAGGAAGGCTGTTTTCCGCATCCAAATGGGTAAAAAGGATGATATTCATGCTCCGGACTATAGCATGATGGCCTTGTTGAAAGATAGAGTGGACGCATGAGTAGAAAAGCCATTTACGTTGCAACATCACACGACTGTGCCGCCAACCTCGCAGGGGAGGCGTACCTGATCAAAGAGGACTTCGACCACATCCTCTATCTCTGGGTAAACGACCCATGCATCGTCATCGGGCGGTTTCAAAACCCCTACAGCGAATGCAATCTCCAGCGGATGGATGAAGAGCGTGTACAGCTGGTACGCAGAAAGAGCGGCGGGGGTGCTGTCTATCATGATAGGGGCAACCTCTGCTTCACCCTGATAGGAAAGAAGGATACCTCCTCCAAGGAGGAGAATTTCGCCTTGGTGCTTGCAGGGCTCAAGAAGCTGGGCATAGAAGCTGAACTTTCCGGACGCAATGACATCCTCAGCCAAGGCAAGAAGATCTCAGGAAACGCCTTCCAGAGCACACCAACGAAGTTCTGTCATCATGGGACGCTGCTCATCACCAGCGACCTCTCGGTCATGGCCAACTACCTCACCCCCAGCTCAACCAAGCTCGCCTCAAAGGCGGTAAAAAGTGTCGCCTCCCGGGTGGGAAACCTCAGCGAGGTCAAAGGCAACATAACCACTAAAGAGGTCCAGGACGCCCTCATTGGGGCTTTCTGCGACAAGTATGGGCCTACCCATGTGACCCCCATCGACTTCAAGCAGCTTAGGGAAGCTCAAGACGATTATCGGCTCTTCAGTGATAGGGCCATGATCTTGGAGAAGACCCCCCAATTCACCCACTTCCTGCACCACCGTTTCAGTTGGGGTGAGTGTTCGCTGCATATGGATGTCCACAAGACTAACATTACAGAGGTGCGTCTCTTTACCGATTCACTGGACACATCCCTGCCAGAGAGGATAGTAACAAAACTGGAGGGCCTCCCTTATGCTAAGGGGGCCCTCCAGGATGCGGTAATAGAGTGTGATGATGAGGGTGTGCGCGAGTTGCTCGCCTATCTCATCGATCAGCTTTAGAGCCCTTCCCTACCATATATCTCGATCAGGCCACGCAAGCGGTCCAAGCGCCACCCTTCAACCCCATCGAGGCTTTTCAGGCGCCAACTCCAGTTGCTCACCCCAACGGTGGAAGGTACGTTCATCCGTGCCTCCGCGCCCAGGTCGAGCAGGTCCTGCATGGGCAGGATGGCATCCTTCGATGCCGAAAGTAGCATGACGCGAATCATCTGCC